>DAISXR010000009.1:0-11320 GCA_036825755.1 Anaerolineaceae bacterium | reverse complement strand
CATTCGTGGATGGTACTCCAAACCATCCACGAATTGCCGGCGCGGACGCCGGCGAAAACGAATAATCGAATATCTTCCAGCCTAACCAAAACTCCTTCCCCTTAAATTAACTATGTGCTTTTTCTCATTCGTTTACATGCCTGTCAGATCTCCTACCATGCAAAGATTGGTTCTTTTTGGTTGAGCCCCATTCGTTGATGGTTGAATCAAAAAAGGCTGCCCGTTATCGGACAGCCCTGTCAGTCAAACAAATATCTCTTATACGGGCAAAATCGCCCGGATCATGGATTGGGTATCCCACTGCATACCGTTGATCGGGATCAAACCGACCAGCACCAGCACAATGGCTGTAATAAAACAGCACAGGCACAAAACCAGCAGAACAATCAACACAATCAGCCAGGTGCGACGGGTTTTGGGCGGCTCACCTGAAACTGGTGTGGCCCCTTGCGGTGGTGTTTTGGGCATCGGTGTATCAATCACCTCGGGCTCAATCGGCGTGGCAGGTTCCGGCATGTGAAAAATCGGTTCGGCAGGTTTTTCCTCGCTGGGCATTACATCCTGCGGGGGAAGGGCTTCAATCTTTTCAAATTCACCGGGTTTGATCTGCTCAAAGGCCAGCGTTTCGGCAGCCTGAGCATCATCCGGTTTTGGGTTGATTTCTTTCACTTCCTCCAGCGGCTCCGATTCGATCGGTACCGGGCGTGGTGAAAGGCGCGTCACATCGTCATCGCTGCGGAAGAAATCGGGTTCCGGAGCCGGAGGTTCTGCCCCCCAATCTTCCACTTCAAAATCCGGTTTTTTAGGTTCCTTTTTTTCCTCATCGGCCGGTTCTTCCGGTTTTTCAGGTTTTGGGTTCACGGGTATCGTGTTGAAATCGTCACTCATAATGTCCTCCTGATAATTGCCTCAGAACGAATCTGGATAAAATCATTGTAGCAGAAAACCTGCCTGATTAATAATTATTGATAAATGGGATCGAACAGATGGGAAGCAGTGAAATCCCCACCAACGGCAGAATGATTGCCAGACAGATCCCCACCACGGTCAGCGCGATGTTGAGATAACCCAGAATCAGGCCGGCCCTGGCTATTCCGCTGCCGCTCATGCGCCCCAGGCTGCGATTGATTTCATTCATAGCCATGTGCCCGGTGATCACCGCCACCAGACCTCCCAATCCAAACAATCCCAGCCATCCCAAAATACCGGAAATAAGGCTCACAATGGCCAGCGTGCTGGTTTCCTGAGGGGGTACAGACTGCGGATAACTTTCATACGGTTGTTGTGACATATTGATCTCCTTTATGGGTTACCCCATCAATGGGTCGTCCCATCTATGGGTCATCCCATCGTTCTTCTTACAAAACGAAACCCTGCCAGGTTCCGGTCAATACAAATCTGCCATAGTCCATCAACCCGATCTGGATGACAGCGGTCGTCAGACCCAGCAGCAGAATCACCCAGCTTTGCTGAACGGATGTGAATACATTTTCGCGCTTTACGAGCATCACCCACACCACGGCGTAGATCATGCTCAGGATGATCAGCACGGTCAGCGAGCTGAAGACGGCAAACGGGAAGAGGAAAAACACGTTTCCGGATATCAGCGCCAGTTCAACCAGCGCGCCGATGCCCACCAGGATCAGCAAATCTTTCCACGAGCCCAGTGCCGGGCGAGGATCCCAATCCTTCCAGAGGCTCTGGTTGAAAATGGGATACAACACCGCTCCAATCCCAAAGCCAACTGGAAGGCCGGTCAGCGAACGCAGCCAGTTCATGGGCGTATACAGCGGTTCCAGATTGCCCAACAACGGGATACCGCCGTTCCCCAAGGTGAGATACGAGTTGACCCCGTCCACCGCGAACACAGCCAGGAAGACACCCAGAGCGATCAGGATTTTCAACGGGGGCATACCGCCGCGTTTCCCCAAGCGCACCTGGTACAGCAGGGCAATCAACGCCCCCAGATGCATACCCGAACAGCGGGCGCACAGCGGAAGC
Source organism: Anaerolineaceae bacterium (assembly GCA_036825755.1). Lineage (GTDB taxonomy): Bacteria > Chloroflexota > Anaerolineae > Anaerolineales > Anaerolineaceae > JAJFTV01. The sequence continues at coordinate 9,319 of DAISXR010000009.1, read as the reverse complement.
TGCCGGTCGCCGAAGAAAAAGGAATGCGACGCGATGCGGTGGCAGACAGCATAACCGACTGCATCAGCCTTTCCCAACAGACCGCTGGGGGTGAAGACCATCCATGCCAGTATGACCGCCAGCGCGGCGATCGGTACAACCAACCTGGCTGGTTTGGGCAGCTCTGCTGACCTGAGGGTTGAGTGTTCAGACGAGGTTTTTTCGGACATAATCGTATTATACAGGGCAAATCAGGCCCTTTTTGCTTCCTGTACCATATACGTTAGAATACAAAAAGAAGTTGTTATAAAACAGGAATGATATGATGAAACAAAAAGTAAACATCCTTTTACTACTCGGGTCTGTAATTGCTCTGCTGATCACCGCCTGCAACCCGAGTGGAAATGTACCGGAGGAGCAATCCACCCAAACCCCCGCGATAAGCGAAAACGCCACTTCACAGCCAACCTTGGAAACCGCGCAGCCCGAAAATACCCAGGCTGTTCAAACCACCACCAGCCCATCCGCCACCGCACCCACTGTGCAGCCCACCCCCTCCGGGCCGATCAACCCGTTGACCGGTCTGCCACCCGCTGACCCGGCACTGCTCGACCGGCGGCCGGTATTGGTGAAGATTGAAAATCTCCCCCGCAGCGACCGTCCGCAATCGGGCCTCTCGCTGGCCGACCTCGTATACGAATATCACACCGAAGAAGGCACCACCCGTTTTGCGGCGATTTATTATGGCAACAACGCAACCCAGATCGGACCCGTTCGCTCCGGGAGAGTATTTGATATCGAACTGGTGTATATGTATGGAGCACAATTCGTCTTTGCGGGTGCCTATCAAACCGTACTGGCCAGAATACGCAGCCAGGAGTTTCGAAATCGGTTGATCGTGGAAGACGCGGCTTTTTCACCGGCGCTGTTCCGCGCCCCTGGCAGCAACCTGCTCATGCTCAACCTGGAGGAACTCAACCCGGTGCTGCAGAAAAACAACATCGATAATACCCGCCAGGAGCTGGAAGGGATGACGTTTCAACCGGAAGCCCCGACTGACGGAGAAGCTGCCGGCCAGGTGTACTTCCGCTACTCCAGCGCCATCTACAACCGCTGGGATTATGACGCCCAAACCGGAAAATATCTCCGCTTTGTGGATAACGCCAACGCCTACAGCGTGCAGGATGAAACCTACGCGCAGTTGACAGACCGGTCAAACGATCAGCCCATTGCCGCGGATAATGTGGTTATGATCATGGTTAAAAATGTGGAGATTGAGCGCAACATCTATGAGATTCAATTGAAGGGCAGCGGTCAGGCTTTTATTGCCCGGGATGGACAGATCTACGAGGTACGCTGGTCACGCGCTGATGCCGATGATCTGCTGATCCTGGAGGATCTGCAGGGCAATCCCTTTCCATTCAAATCCGGACAAACCTGGTTTGAGATCCTCAGCGACCCTGCCACCGTGGAACAGGAAGATAATGCCTGGCGGTTCACTTTTCAATTTCCTCGATGAGTGACGCTGATCTCTTATTCCCCGGCGCCAGCGGTATTGAAGAGGGTGCCACGTGACGTATAATTAAGCTGATTTCCATCAGGATACGTTCGTCAGGGAGGAATGCATGAAACGTCTGGCCATACTCACAGGTGGTGGGGATGCCCCCGGCTTGAATGCGGTGATCCGAGCGGTGGTTAAAACCGCCATCCAGGATTACGGATATGATGTGCTGGGCATCCGGGATGGATTCGACGGTTTCCTCAACGAAACCGGTGTGTTTCCCATGACACCCGCGGATGTGCGCGGGATCTTGCCCCGCGGCGGGACCATCCTGGGCACCGCCAATCGGGGCAATCCGTTTGCCCGTAAGGTGATGCGCGATGGCATTGAGGTGATTGAGGATACCTCTCACCAGATCATCGAAAACATCCATTCCCTGCAGCTGGACGCGCTGATTGTGGTGGGCGGTGATGGCACCCTGCGGATCGCCCGCGAACTGTTCGATCTGGGGATGCCCGTGATCGGCGTACCCAAAACGATCGACAACGATATTGGCGGCACCGACTACACCTTTGGATTTGACACGGCGGTGAGCACCGCCACCGAAGCCATTGACAAACTGCATACAACCGCCGAGTCGCATCACCGCGCCATGGTGGTGGAACTGATGGGCCGGGATGCGGGGTTTATCACGCTCACGGCTGGTGTGGCCGGCGGAGCGGATGTGATCCTGATCCCGGAGATCCCTTTCCATTATGAAGCGGTGGCCCAAAAGATCCAGAGCCGGGTCAGCAGCGGAGCCTTTTTCAGCATTCTCGCCGTCGCCGAGGGAGCCGTTTCAGTGGGCTCGCAGCCGGTATATGCCACCGCGGGCGATCAGGTGACCTACGCGCGTCTGGGCGGGATTGGGCAGATGGTCAGCAATTACATTAACCAGAACTGCGGGGTGGAGAGCCGGGTGATTGTTCTGGGCCATCTGCAGCGCGGCGGATCACCCACCGCCTTTGACCGGGCGCTGGCCACCCGTTACGGCACGGCGGCGGTACGGCTGGCCGATAAGGGTGGTTTTGGGCGGATGGTGGCCCTGCACGGTTCGCGCATTACCAATATTGCGCTGGAAGAAGCGCTGGCTATCCCCAAACGCGTGAACGCGCAGAGCGATCTGGTGATCACTGCCCGCAGCCTGGGCATATCGCTGGGTGACGAGGATTAACACCTCCTGTTCCATGGGCCGCGGTAACAATTTCGGATGCAGGCTGATTTCATTTACCAGATAATAAATCAGGGTCCTTAAAAGCAGAAAGCCACCATTTCTGATGGCTTTCCGGCAGAACTCGCTATGGCATCTCTACATCATAGAGAGGAGGGATGCCATAGCTCTGCGTAAATCACATTTACTGTCATTCATTTTCAGCACCACCTCCTCTTTTAAAGATTGGCATTTTTAGTACTGATCTTTTTTCATTGCAGGTGATCAGTAACACCAGTATGTCATATAAGAGAAATCCTGTCAAGTTTGGATTCTGCATTCTAACGAAAATATAACAATCAGCAGACTGAAATTTCAGCCTGCTGGAGATTAAAAACTGACAGATTCGTCGATTGATCCGGGTTAATCAAGAACCTTTTTGCGAATAACAATCACGCGCTGTTTGAGATCGCCATCCTGCCAACCGGCTTCATGCACCGAATACTTTTTCCCGCCCGCCGTCCAGGTGATAAATTCGATCACCATGCCCCACATGATTTTTGCCAGCAGGGTTTGCACTGTCTGACAGTCAGAGGAGCCCGCGTCACAGTCCATCTTCCAGTACCAGTTATCCGCATCATGATCAATAATCACATGGGTGCCGGTGACGTACTTTTCCTGATAGGACGCCAGACCTTCCAACCCTCTGCGGATGCGGGCGGGTTTGGGAAGCATCGAAAAATCACGCGTATCCAGAAAAGTGGCAGTTCCATACTGTCGGTAAAAATTCTTGAAAATCACCTCACCGGTCCGGATGGCAATTCCGGCCGCACCGGCGGTCCCAAACAGGCTGTACAGTTGACTCTGCAGCGTGGTCCAGGCTGTTTGAACCGGTTCGGACGAGACACAGGCGTCTTCCTTCACAATCTCTACCGGCAATGAAATGCCATCCAGCACGGCATGAAGATCTTCCGGGCCAATGATTTCCAGCAGGCTGTCAAAAGCGATCTGGCAGACTTCCAAATGGGTGGGCAGTACTTCTGCTTGATCGGTCATGTTAATGGTTCACCTCGCGAAATTCACTCACACCAGCATAATATGCAAGTTTCTTGCCGTCGTGGGCTATTTCGGATTACTTTTGTGAAATAATGGAAATGAAAACTTGGATTTTTTCACTTCCTTTACTTTTCCTTCTTCGGCTGTCCCGGCTGCCTGGCTGTCAGCGGTCTGCCGGATCTCGATGATACCGGCCTGAATCAGGCGTGAAGCCGCCCGGCGAAGCTCATGCTCATTCAGATTCGTTTGTTCTCCAATAGCCGCCAGAGTCTGGCGTGTGTTGATATTGGAAATCAACTGCCACTCCTGCCCGGTCAGGTTGATCTGCGGATCAATCCCTTTCAACTGATCGGTGAATACCAGCTCCACATCCAAAGTGGGGATTTCTTTCAGCAGCAACTCCTGTTCGTTCAAATGCGTAATCCCCAGGGTAATGGGGTCATCCAGCGGCATGCTCAGCAGGATCCTGCCCTGCGGGGGATGATCCTCATTGATAAACTCAAATGTTCCCTCATCCCAGGCAAAGGTCTGGCGCAGCACTTCCACTGAATATTCGCGGATACATTCCAGAATCGTCTGCCGGGAAATGACCCCTTCCATAGCCAGTTCAAGACCCACCTCAAGCTCAGAAGAAGTCTCCAGACGTTTGCGAATTTCCACCTGGCGCTGCAGCTCAACCCGTCCGCCCGGCCGTAAAATATCCACCAGATCGTTTTTTTCATGCTCGGGGCGTGCGTAGGCAAGCCTGCCATTCCGAAACGAAAACCTGATTCGCCTGCCTTCAGAATCGAGAAACAGACTGCCCGATTTTTGTGAAAGATGTACCAGATTGAGCAGTTGAGCGACTGAAAAATCTTTTAGATCGCCTTTAAATCCTGTCATCTTGATGACCCATAATTCGGTGAAGATGCAGATTTCCTGCCATTATACGGCGATTCCGGTATGCTGGTGTGCCTGGGGAATATTTCAGTATAATCAAGTGTCAGAGCAAAGGAGACGAACTTTATGGAATACTCAATCCGCCCAATATCGAGTGAAGATTGCGAAGCAATTATGGATATCTTCAATTATTACGTTGAAAACTCGTTTGCGGCATACCCTGAAAAGAAACTCCCCTACCAGGCTATTGACCTGTTTTTGCAGATGTCGAACGGATTCCCATCAGGATCCATCAGAGATCAAAATGGCAGAGTCATCGGTTTTGGGATGCTGCGAACGTATAATCCAATGCCGGCATTTGCCCGAACTGCCGAGGTGACATACTTTATCCATCCGGACTATACCGGAAAAGGCCTCGGAAAAATGCTGCTCGATTTTCTCGAGAAGGGTGCGGGTGAGAAAAACATTACGAATATTATGGCCAACATTTCTTCTCTCAATCCCGGAAGCATTCGATTCCACCAAAAGAATGGGTTCGTAGAATGCGGCCGGTTTAAAAATATTGGTATGAAAAATGGACAGGAATTTGATACGGTGTGGATGCAGAAAAAACTCTGACAGGTGAATCACCCAGACGAGTTATCTCGCTGCGCCTTTATCGACGGTTGTGTTAGGCGAAAAACGAAAGGAAAATAACTGTCCGCGATGAAAGACCTGGTGCAAACGTTCCATGATGCCGACCCCGGTTACCTGCGCATGATCGCCGATGCGTGGGGTCTGACCATTCAGGCTCCAGATACTCCCACCCTGGCGCGGGATCTGGCCAAAGCGATACTGAATGAACAGATTGTGGATGAGATTCTGGCGGCTCTGCCCCAGGAAGCCACCCGGGCATTGCAGGACCTGCTTGAAAATGACGGCCTGATCCCGTGGACGCAGTTCACCAACCGCCATGGAGATCTGCGTGTGATGGGGCCGGCCAAACGCGACCGCGAACGCCCGGATCTGTATCCGCAATCGGCAGTGGAGGTTCTCTGGTACAAGGGGGTAATCGGGAAGCAATTTTTTGATCTGGACGGCACTCCCCAGGAATACGCCTATATTCCCGATGACCTGGTGCCTTTCATGATGATGCTTTCCTCCACCGGGAAACCGGTGTTCGGACGCCCGGCTTCTCCAAAAGAAAGCGCGCTGGTCACCCCGGTCAGCGACCGGATGGTGGATGACATCTGCACCCTGCTGTCTGCGCTGCGGATGGGCATGCAGCCCGATCAAATCCCGCACGGTTTCCTCGACATTCCGGCGGGTTTTCTGGTGGATCTGCTGATCAGCAGCGGGACGATTGAAGCTGATTTACAGATCCAACCCGAGGCTGCCAAACAGATGCTGGAAACGGAACGCGGCTATACACTGGCCAAACTGGTGGAAACCTGGTTCAAGAGCAAACGGGTAAACGAATTGCGTATGCTGCCGCACTTACGGTTTGAAGGCACCTGGGTGAACTCGCCGCTGGAAACCCGCCACACCCTGCTGGATTTGATCAGCAGCCTGGATGAAGGCATCTGGTGGAATCTGGAAGCCTTTGTCGCGGCCGTTCGCGAGCATCAGCCTGATTTTCAACGCCCTGCCGGTGACTATGATTCCTGGTTTATCCAGGAGAAAGCCAGCGGTGACTATCTGCGCGGCCGCGGCAGTTGGGAAAAGGTGGAGGGGGCGCTCATTCGCTTTGTAATCTGCGGCCCCATGCAGTGGTTGGGATTGGTGGAGCTGGCCCGCGAAAATGAAAAGGCCAGACCGGCGGCATTTCGGCTGTCGGAATGGGCCAAAAACCTGTGGCACGGCAGTTCACCGGATGGTTTACCAGTGGAAGATGCTCAACTGCACATCAACATGGATGGTCATATGCGCGTGCCGGCATTGACCCCTCGTGCTGTGCGGTACCAGGCAGCCCGTTTTGGCGAATGGGAAAGCCGTAAAGGCGGTCAGTACGTGTACCGTATCACCGACCGCTCATTGAGCAAAGCCGCCGAACAGGGTTTGCGCGTCAATCACCTGCTGGGAATTCTCAAAAAGCACGCTTCTGGCGGAATTCCCCCATCGTTCCTGCAGTCTCTTCAGCACTGGGAAAAGCTCGGTTTACAAACCAGGCTGATCACCGCAACCCTGCTGCAAGTGGATCAGCCTGAAATCATTAATGAATTGATGAAAACCCCGGCAAAACGGTTTTTGGGTCGAACACTCAACCCCACCACGGTAGAAGTATTGCAGGGCGGCGAGGAAACGGTTCGCAGCGCCCTGCTTCAAATCGGTTACTTCTCCGGGACCAACAAGTCCTTCTCCACGTAAACCTCACCGCTGTCTTCCTGGCTGGCGACCACAAAACCACGTTTGCGCAACACTGACAGCATACGGTGGTTATCCGTGGTGGTGACAGCCACTACCTTTTTCAGACCCCAGGTATTAGCGATCTCCAGACAGGTATCGGTCAGGCGGCTGCCCAATTCTTTATCCTGCCAGGCGTCCTCCACCAGGATGGCGTACTCAACCGTTTCATGATCAGGGTCGGCGATCAGACGGCCCACGCCCAAAATCTGGCGTTCGCCTTCGATCTCTCGCTCGGCCACAATGGCAATTTCGCGGTCATAATCGATGTAGCAGTACCGGGTGGCCACGTCATGCGAGTCCCAATGAAAGGCGTAGCGGAAGCGGGAGTAGATGGATTCCTGTGAACAACGCGACAGGAATGCCAGCCACAACGGCTCATCTTCCGGTTTGATGGGCCGGAAGGTGATCGGCTGACCACCCGTCAATGAAATTTGGCTGACGTATTCTTCAGGGTAAGGATGCAGCGCCAGGTGGCTGTAGGGTTTGATCTCTTTTCCAACCAGTCCCGGGTCAACCACCACGCGCGCGTCCAGCGCAAACACATCGTCCGGTGAAACCAGCAGCGGGTTGATATCCAGCTCGGTGATCTCAGGGAAATCAGCCGCAAGATAGGATAAGCGGATCAGCACACCGGCCAGTTTTTCCATATCCACCGGCTGGCTGCCGCGATAGCCTTTCAGGAGCGGCCAGATCTTGAGCGATTGCAGCATGCGCCGTACCAGGTTTTCGTTTAAGGGCGGGAATCCCAGCGAACGGTCAGCGAACAGCTCTGCTCCGGTGCCACCTCTGCCGGTCATAATCACGGTGCCGAAAACGCTGTCCTTTTTGATACCGATGATCAGTTCAAGCGCTTTTTTATCCTGCACCATGCGCTGCACGGTCACGCCTTCAATGCGGGCATCCGGGCGCAAACGCGAGGCGTTTTCAATGATGCGTGCAAAGGCAGAGCGGATCATTTCGGGATCGCGTAGATCCAGTTCCACACCATGCACATCGGTTTTATGGGTGATATCCGGCGACCAGATTTTGAGCACCACCGGGTAGCCGATCTTTTCAGCCAGCACAACAGCCTCATCGGCAGTGCGAGCCTGATACGGATAGGTGGTGGGAATGCCGTATGCTTCCAGCAACTCCTTTGACGCATCTTCGGCCAGCACGGTGCTGGTGCGGAAGTACTTTTCGGTAAAGCGGTCGTGCAGTTCGCGGCGGTCCTGCGGCAGATCCACGCGGATATCGCGCGGGGTTTCGTACAGCGCGCTCAGATTGCGGCTGTAGGATACCAGCGTCATAAATGCGCTTACAGCCTGTTCCGGTGTATCGTAGGTGGATACACCCGCTTCGTTGAGAATGCGCACCCCTTCGGTCATGCTCTCGCCGCCCAGCCAGGCAGCCAGAACGGGTTTCGAGGTAGTTTCCAGCAAACCGGTAATGGCGCGCGCGCTGGCAGTGGGATCGGTCATGGCCTGCGGTGTCAGAATTACCAGTACCGCATCCACGCTGGCGTCTTTGGCTACCAGTTCGGCCGCTTTGGCAAGCCGTTTCGGGCGGGCATCGCCCAGCACATCCACCGGGTTGCCATGTGACCACATGGGCGGCAGCAGTTCATTCAGCGCCTGCATGGTCTCCGGGGCCAGCTCTGCCAGCCGGCCGTTGGCGGCGATCAGAGCGTCGGTAGCCATCACACCCGGCCCGCCGGCATTGGTGACGATGCCCAAACGGGGTCCGCGTGGGCTGCGGTTGCGCCCGATCAGCTCAGCCACGTTGAAGATGTCACCGATGTTGAATACGCGCGCCAGACCCACACGCTGGAAGGCCGCGTCATACACTGCATCTTCCGAGGCCATGGCGCCGGTGTGCGAAGCCGCCACCTGGGCGGATTCAGGGAAACGCCCGGCCTTGTAGACGATGATGGGTTTGTTGCGGGCAAACGGCCGCGCCGCCGACATGAACTTACGCACATTCTTGACCGATTCGATGTACAGGATGATCGATTTGGTCTGTTCGTCTTCGCCAAAATAATCGATCAAATCGCCGAAATCTACATCCAGGGTATTGCCGATGGAGACAAAATAGGAGAAACCAATCTTCCCCTGAGCGGCCCAATCCAGCACCGAGGTGCACAACGCGCCAGACTGCGATATAAACGCCACGTTCCCCGCGCGAGGCATGCCGGTGGAGAAGGAGGCATTCAGGTTCATTTTTGGAGCAATGATGCCAAGGCAGTTGGGGCCGATGATACGCATCCCCTCGAACTGCATCTGCACCTCACGCACCTGGCGTTCCAGTTCAGCCCCTTCAGGTCCAGCCTCTTTGAAACCGGCTGATTGGAT
>DAISXR010000008.1:61716-63606 GCA_036825755.1 Anaerolineaceae bacterium | reverse complement strand
TTCCAGTATATCCAACTCCCTGAAAATGTCAATTGAAGAGAGCAGGTCGCTTCAGCGCCGGAAAGGTTTTGCTGGCCTTTGAGCAGGCTCAGTTCGTCTACCCGGCCATTGGAAGGGAAAGGAGTATGGCAAAGATAACAACATTTTCACAAATCAATTGTTTCCAAATTGTTAATCATTCATTCGATAAGGAGAAAATAAAATGAATAAGAAATTGATGTTAGGGATTTGTATTCTCGCCATTGCCATTTTGGCATACGGCACGCTTGGATCCGGTGCATGGTGGTCGATTCCGACCAGTACAAGCGGACAGGTTGTAGCTGCAACCTTCGATGTGACTGCCGGGGTTGATGAAGCAGCCGGTACATGCACAGCCAGCAATCTGGCCCCTGGGGATGATCCCATCACCTGCAAAATCCTGATCACCAATAACAGTACCATTCCGATCAACGTACTGTGGTCAGGTTTCACCCTCAACGATTCAAATGGGATGGCGGATTGGGTATTCATCACCGATTTCGCGGACTGGAATGGTGAGACCACTCTTTCAGACATTGCTTCCTTCGCTGGTCCTGATGGAAAAATGTCACTAAGAGAAATTGCTGTGCCGCTTGGCAACGGATATTTTTCTGATCCCGATAGTGTCAACGGTTATGGCTCCACCTTTGTCCCCGCTGGACAGATCGGCTGGGTCAGCATTACATTCGCATTTGGCGCTGATGCACCCAATTCGACCATTGACGGACAGGCCGAATTTACCTGGAACCTGACTGCTCAACAGCTCCCGAAGAATCCTGCACCGTAACCAGGATTTTCAATAATGCGAGAGATAACATCGAGATTTTTCGGTGTTATCTCTCGCAACCTGCTGATAAGAGACGATAATCATGAAATTCCTTAAAAAAGTATCAACCGGTTTTATGTATCTCCTGCTCATTTTTTTGGTCGTACTGGCATATGGTTCTATTGACAATAAGTTTTACCGGGTAATTGTGATTGAGGGCAATTCGATGTCGCCTACGATGAAATTTGGCGATCTGATGGTGATGGTAGAGCCGAAAGAGAATATGCCGGCGAATACGATCATCACTATGAGCGTGGACGGTTCATTGGTAACCCATCGCTTGTTGGGCTATGAAGCTGACGGGTTTCCCATCACAAAAGGGGATGCAAATCAAACCGATGACAATTTCCGGGCCAACCAGGTATATATCGTTGGAAAATATCTGATTCATATCCCGTACCTGGGTTACCCGTTACTATGGATAAGTAGTCTGGCGCACAAAATTGTTTAAAGTGGTTGAATTCTGTTCATTCATGCAAAAAAGATGAGCCGATGTATGGCTCTCGCGGTGAAAGGGATAATATGAAAAAACAACTTGCTTTCCTTTTACTCATTCCTTTCGTGGCATTGATGGTTTATGGTTTGGTGGGGACCAGTGCGTGGTTCACAGCCACGGTTACCACAAATGGCTCCATTTCCTCCGGTAACTTTGATTTGCAGGTAAGCGGCGGGCCGCTGGATCTGACCAAACTGGAGCCGGGCGCCGGATACAAACAGGTGGGCGAGTTCTGCCTGGTCAACGCCGGTGATTATGACATGAAACTACGCGTCAGGGTTGACAATGTGACCGATCCCGGCGCTTTACAAGATCTGCTGAAAGTCAGACTGGTGTTGAAAGCGCTCAACACCGATGACCACAATACGTACGGCGGTCTGGATGACATTGAACTCTTTTCGGATATCCCTTTCAGCACGTTGCTGGACTGGAATGACCAAACCCGATTGCTTTTTGAAACCGACGGAGCGACAGACCCCTTCGTTCCGGATATGAAATCCTGTTATAAACTGTACGTCAGCCTGTCAGAAGAAGCCGGAAACAGCCAGCT
>DAISXR010000008.1:50635-61616 GCA_036825755.1 Anaerolineaceae bacterium | reverse complement strand
CTGAGCGGTCTGAACCCCCAATTGGTGGGGGTATACCGCTTCAGCTTTCCGGATACATCGATTCTGCAATTCTTATCGAGATTGGCGCAGCCTCAACGTACTGCGGCCTGGTTTCTGGATCATGAAAGTATAGGCTTTCACGTTTCAGTCGAACTTGGTGAAGGCAAGCCCAAAGGCACCTCCATTTCGGCTGATGTTACGGCATCCGGCTATAAAGACCCCTCCGGTCTGGCCTGGGTGACCGGGCAGGTGTGCGTGACCAATGGGGGCGATGTACCCACCCGTGGTTTACAGGTGGTGGGGCAGGTGCAGTATAAACAAAAGGGGAAAGGTGGGTTCCAGCCACTGGGTGACGGCTTTGTCATAGAGCCCGAGCAACCGCTTGAACCGGGTGAAACCGCCTGTTATGACTACCGCAGTGAGTTTTCGGCGGTGCAGACAAACCAGTACCGTCTGGCGGCCGCGGTGACCATCACCAACCACTCCGGCTGGATGCCGGGCGGAAAACACTGCCCCGGGCCAGAGGTGTGTCGTTTTGGACCTGAGCCTAAAGCCTCCTTTGGGTTGGTGGAAGCGGCGCCAAATGAGCCATTGTTGATCCCCACCGAAGCGCCGGTGGATGAGGAGACGCACGTCCCCACCGAGGAGATGACCGAACCGACCCCGCCGACGGAGGAACCCATGCCCACAGATGTGACTGAAACCGAGCCGCCGGCTGAAACGGAAGTGACCCCTGAGCCGACGGAATCCGCCACCGAACCGCCCGTGGCGCCCACCGAACCGCCCGTTGAGATTACTGAACCTTCGCAATAAATTTTCCTATCCATCTGACATTTTTCGCGCCAACCTCGCCGCAATTCGCATCAGACTGCGGGGTTGGCGTACCCACACGCCAGGCAGCCGTTCAGGCGCGGCCTATTTGCTTGACATAAACCATTACACTCCGGTATACTGACTTCATCAGATAAACTTGATCTAACATCTCATAATTAACAGGAGGGAATAGATATGCTGCATAAGATGTTATCCAAACTGGATTCAACCGTTTCATTTGACGAAGTGCAGGCGCATTGCGATATCCCGTGCGGGATTTATGATCCGATTACCGCACAGATCGCCGCGCTCACCGTGGTGCGCATGGTCGATATCATTGAAGAGCAGGAAAAGATGCACCCGGAAAAGAACCTGGAATATTACAACACGGTTGTACGAGCCATCACGGTCAAAGAAGAACACGCCGAGAAGGTGAAGCATGAGATCCGCGTCATCTGGGGTGACTTCATCAAAGCCGCTCAGATCGAAAAATACCCTGAAATCCACGGCCTGGTGCATGAAATCATGCTGCTCGGCTCCAAGAGCAGGCAGACCATCGACCGGGAAGCCGCGCTGAAACTGGTGGAAAAGGTTAACCGGTTTGCGGAGATCTTCTGGGAGGTCAAGGGCAAGCAGACCAAACGCGCCGAAGCGCCCTACAAACCGTCACTTGAGCTGGTTTATCCGGTTCTGTAAGCGGCTCAAACACCTGCCGGTAAACTGATCGTCATTATTCATGTTCAAAATCGTCAGGATCAAAGGTCACAGCATGTATCCCCGTTATCAAGACGGGGATTTTCTCATCCTGCGAAGGCTGTCTGACGTTTCATCGCGTTATAAGGTCGGACAGATCGTCGTTTTTCAGCATGAGACATACGGCACGCTGGTGAAAAGAATCGAGCAGGTGGACGCGGTCCGGCGGCGTCTGTTCGTGCTCTCAGACCATGAAGACGGCCTTGACAGCCGCCAGCTCGGATGGATCGACGTCAGCCGGGTGACCGGCCGGGTGCTGTTTCACATTGGCCGGGGCCGCTGAAGCGTTCAGTTAGCTGTTCAGCGGTACTGTTTTCTCCCATACAGAAAATTGAGTTCAGTCATCTCCTGCATCAGCCCCTGGGTGATCTGCCGGTTCTGGAAGCGCCAGCCCCAGTTGCCGCTGGCGCGGCCCGGGTAGTTCATGCGCGCTTCGCCGTCCAGGCGCAAAAAATCCTGCAGCGGGGCAATAGCCAGGTAAGCCACCGATGACCACACACCGCGCAGCAGATCCCAGGCGATATCCCCCGCGGAGGTATTCAGATACCGGCGGCAGAAGTCTTTTTCCTTCTCCGGGGCCGTCTCGTACCAGCCAATCACCGTATCATTGTCATGCGTGCCGGTGTAAGCCACGCAATTGACGGTGTAATTGTGGGGTAAAAAGTCGTCCTGTGGGCCGCTGCCGAACGCGAACTGCAAGATTTTCATCCCCGGCAGGCCCAACTGGTCGCGCAGGACATACACATCCGGGTTGATCTGCCCGAGATCCTCGGCGATCAGCGGCAGATCGCCCAGGGCGCCGCGTATTGCATCAAAAAACCTGCGTCCCGGTCCCGGGACCCATTTGCCGATTTCGGCGGTGGGCATCCCGGCCGGAATTTCCCAATAATCCACAAACCCGCGGAAGTGATCAATGCGGATCAGATCCACCAGATCCAGCGTCGCTTTGATGCGCCGGATCCACCAGGCATACCCGCTCTCCTCATGCGCCTTCCACAGATAGAGGGGGTTGCCCCACATCTGGCCGGTGCGCGAGAAATAGTCGGGCGGTACGCCGGCCACATGGGTGACGTTCCGGTCGCGATCATAATAAAACAGCTCCGGATTGGCCCAGGTGTCGGCGCTGTCGGAGGCGACAAAAATGGGGATATCGCCGATGATTTGAATGCCCATCTGTGCGGCGTACTGTTTGAGGTCGTTCCACTGTCTGAAGAACAGAAACTGGCGGAATTTCTGGCATTCGATGTCATCCGCATGCTGCTCACGGAACTCGCGCAGGGTTTGAGGATCACGCATCTTGAACGGCTGCGCCCAATCACTCCAGGGTTGACCCTGGTGGAAGTCTTTGATGGTCATAAACAGCGCGTAATCGTCCAGCCAGTCCTTTTGTTTTTCGGAGAACGCTTCCAGTTCTTTCTTCAAAGCCGGCTGAGATTTCTTGAAGTTTTCAAAGGCCCGGTTGAGCAGCAAATTCTTCCACTCGATCACCGGCCCAAAATCCACCCGGTCATCCGGAAAAACCGGCCGTTCCGATAAATCGACCAGGCTCAGCAAACTGTCTTCCACCAGCATGAGCGGGTTGACCAGCAACGGATTGCCGGCGAAAGCGGAGAAGCACTGGTAGGGAGAATCGCCAAAGCCCGTGGGACCGAGCGGGAGGATCTGCCAGTACGTGCAGCCTATCCGGCTGAGGGTTTGAATCCACTGATACGCGTCCGCGCCCAGGTCACCGATCCCATCCGGGCCGGGGAAACTGGTGGGGTGTAACAGGATTCCAGAATAACGTTGCTTATAACTCATTCGGCAGCCTCCGGGTTTGAATGCGTTCATTCGCATGAACGATGGTACCGGAATAATCAGCCGGTATGATATCAGTATACACAACCGCTCCGGCTTCCAGGGTCATGCCTGCTGCTACCACGGAGTTTTTTCCTACCAGCGTGATGGCTGTTTCGTCATCCACCCCGTTGACTGGCTGGCCAAGCACCGCATTTTCGTAAATTTTTACCTTTTTATCCAGTATGCAGCGGGTGACCTTTGCATTCTCGCCGATCACCGTGTCATTCAGCACCACGGATTGGTCGACCACCGCGCCGGCGTGGACGTGCACCCCCGGCGAGAGCACGCTGCGGGTTACGCGCGCCCCGGGGTGAATGACGCAGCCGTTGCAGAGCATCGAATGTTCCACCCGGGCGTTCTCGTGGATGAAGCTGGGGGGCTGGATCTCCTCGCGGGTGATCACGCGCCACTCACCGCTGAGCATGTTGAACTCCGATTCACCATCCAGCAAATCCATGTGTGATTTCCAGTAGGAATACACCGTGCCCACATCTACCCAGTAGCCGTGATAGGGATAGGCGATCACCCGGAAATTACGGCGGATCATATCGGGCAGGATGTCTTTGCCGA
Source organism: Anaerolineaceae bacterium (assembly GCA_036825755.1). Classification (GTDB taxonomy): domain Bacteria; phylum Chloroflexota; class Anaerolineae; order Anaerolineales; family Anaerolineaceae; genus JAJFTV01. The sequence goes on along the minus strand of DAISXR010000008.1, from coordinate 57,641 downwards.
AGTCATGCGAGGAATCCGGCTTGAGATGATCTTCCCACAGGATGCTATCTATGATTTCACGCTTGAAGATATACACACCCATATTGATGAGATTGGACTGGGGATGCTCGGGCTTCTCCACAAATGAGACGATGCGCTGCTGCTCATCCACCTCTACGATGCCGTACCGGCTGGCCTCTTCAATGGGCACTTCGATGGTTGCGATGGTCACATCCGCCTGGCTGGCCTGATGGAACTCAATCATCTCCTCATAGTTCATATTGTAAATGTGGTCGCCTGACAGGATCAGCAAATTATCCGGTTTGCCATGCTTGATGAAGGTGAAGTTTTGCTGTATGGCATCGGCGGTGCCGCGGAACCAACCGGATGCCTGGGCGCGGTAGGGAGTGAACAATTTCACCCCACCGCTGATCTCGCGGTCGAGATCCCACGGGCCGCCTCCTCCGATATGTTCCAGCAGTGAATGCGGGCGGTATTGCGCGATGATGATGATATCGAACAGATTTGAGTTGACGCAGTTTGACAGTGCAAAATCGATGATGCGATACTTGCCGCCGAACGGCACGGCAGGTTTGGTCCGTTTGGCGGTCAGAATGGACAGGCGGGTACCTTCACCGCCGGCAAGGATAATTGCTCTTGTTTTCAAGGTCAACCTCCTCCATGCAAAATCAATTGTGATCCGACAGACTCAAATAAAGATTCGCATACTTCAACGCAGATTGGTGCCAGGAGAAATCCCGGTTCATACCGTTGATCTGCATTTTTTCCCAGGTGGATTTGTCTTTGTACAGGCGCAGCGCCTTTTGAATGGTCTTTGCCAGGGCCGTGGCGGTGCCTTCCTCGAACAGGAAACCGGTCGCGTTTTCCGGTTGGACGGCGTCGGTGATGGTGTCGATCAAACCGCCAGTGGCGTGCGCCAGAGGGATGCAGCCGTATCGCATGGCGATCATCTGCGCCAGACCGCACGGTTCATACCGACTGGGCATCATCAGGATATCGGCTCCGCCATACATGCGGCGCGAGAAACGCGTATCAAATTTGATCGCTGCCCGAACACGGTCCGGCTGATCTTCTTCCATCTGGCGGGCCTGATTTTCCAGAGCCGCATTGCCGGTGCCTAGAATCACCGCCTGCCAGGTCTGCCGGGTGATCTTCTTCAAAGCATCGAAAATCAGATCGACACCTTTCTGCTGATCCAGGCGGCTAATGAAGGCCAGCAGGGGGATACCGGCGTTCTCCTCAAGGCCCAGTTCCTTCTGAAGGGCCAGTTTGTTCTGAATGCGATCTGCCAGGGTATCCGTTGTAAAACGAACCAGCAGCTCGCGATCCGTGGCCGGATCCCACAGGCGGGTATCCAGACCGTTGATGATGCCGCTCAACCGGTCGGCGCGCAGATTGAGAAAATCGTACAGGTCATTGCCGTATTCAGGGGTTTTAATCTCTTCCGCGTACGAAGGGGAAACTGCCACCAGCCGGTCACTGGCCGATAAACCCATTGGCAGCGGCAAGCGGCGTCCCCAGGCAGGCAGATGGCGGTCGTTGCTGAATGGAATCCCCAGGTCACGCATGGCTTCCTGGGTGCCGGCGCCCATAAAGGGCAGATTGTGGATGGTGAGCAGAGACTTCAGTTTTTTAGGATACACGCCGGCGCGTTTTCCGCGTTTCAGCAGGTGCGGAATCACGGCAGTATGCCAATCGTTGACATGCACCACATCCAGATCCCAGTCCATCGCCCGGCTGAGTTCGAGTACCGCCTGAGAGAAAAACAAAAATTTCAGGCCGTCCCGGTGGATATCGGAGGTGTAAACGGAGGTGCCCTGTGGGATCAACTCGGAGGAAATCAGATAGACCGGCATCTCCTGAATGTAGGTCAGGAAAACCTGTGAGGGAATGACACCCATGGCGGTGGGAACATTAAAGTCAATCCTGAATGAACCTTCCTCCACGGCGTGGCAGGCTGTGGAGTGACAGGGCAAGACCAGGCGGACATCAATTTGATGTCCGCCGATTTCATCCGGATGAAGTTGTCTGAGTGCGTTGGGCAGTGAAAAGGCCACATCGCCCAACCCGCCCACCTTGACCAGAGGGTCGGCCTCAACGGCTGTAAAGAGACAGAAAATCTTTTTACCCGCGTCGGTTTCAGGCATTCAGCAGTTTGTCCTCCTCGGAAATCATCTGGATGTAATCCTGGTGGAAGGCTTCGCTTCGTCCCGGGGCCAGCAGTTGGAGCAGATCGAGGATCATCACGCCTTTCTTGACCGCGTCTTTACGGCTCCAGGTTCTGCTCTTAATCTCCAGGAAATTGCCGGCCAGGGGCGCTTTGACCGTATCCAGGTTGATAAAGAATTCGGTGTTGTTGTACTGCACCAGAAAACGCAGGCGGTCCTTCTCAATTTCCTGTTCTTTGACCGGTTTGAAGTATTCACGGTAGAAGCGCAGGCTCTGGGACGCCGGGGCGATGTAGCGGCTGCGAGAGAGCAGTACCCGTGAAGGGGTTTCTTCCTTCTCGGTGACGCCGATATGGGTCAGGCGTGAGCGGACATTGTTGATTTGCCCGTTCTCATTGACAAACTGGTCTTCGCGGAAGCGCAGGTAACCCTGGTTGGGATCGGCAAAGGAGAAGTAGGAGTCGTACTCGATGTAATGGCGTTTGCGGATGACCTGCAAGTCCGGGTTGTTGAGCGCTTCCAGTACCGGTACGATTGAATCGAGCTGAACCTTGACCTGTACCTCGAAGGACTCTTCCTGGGTGGCGCCGCCGATGGCAATCAACTTCGCAATGACCGATTCCTCACGTTCCAGCAGGAAAGCATCGATCCGCCGGGCATAGTCCTGGCTCCGGCTGGCAAGCTGTTTTTCATCGATGGTGAGCAGTTGGCGGTTTTGCATCACCCATCTGCCGTTGATCATCAAATCGGATACATCGGTGGATTTACCGGCGTAAACGATCTGGGCATACACGCCTTTGGAATCGCGGCGGAAACGCGGCATCTGGTGCAGTTGATCAATCTCCACACAGATCAAATCAGCACGTTTGCCAACCTCCAGTGAGCCGGTCAGATGCCCAATGTGCAGTGCATCCGCGCCCATGCGCGTAGCCATCAGCAAAGCCATGGGCGCTGGCAGTGAGGTGGGGTCCACGCTGTCAACCTTGGAGAGGAAAGCCGCCAGGCGGACCTCCTCGAACATATCCAGGTCGTTGTTGGAGGCGGTGCCATCGGTGCCGATGCCCACATTCAACCCCAGTCCCAGCATTTTCTTCACATCGGCGATGCCGGAGGCCAGTTTTACGTTGGAGGAGGGGTTATGCACGATGCTGGCGTTGAAGTGCTTCATGGTGCGCATTTCGCCTTCATCGATGTGAACACAGTGCGCAGCAATCACCTTTGCATCCAGGATGTTCTGTTTCTTTACATAGGGCACAACAGGCATCCCCATATCGCGGCGCATGTTCTCCACCTCACTGGCGGTTTCAGAGATGTGCGTATGCAGAGGCACATCAAATTCTCGAGCCAGGGCGCTGGTGTTTTGCAGGATTTCATCGGTGCAGGTGTAGGGAGCGTGCGGGCCAACCGCCGGGATCACCAGCGGATGCCCCAACCATTTCTGGATGAAGGTGCGTGTAGATGCCAGCGCTTCGTCATAAGATTGGGCGTCCGGGGTGGGGAATTTGAGGATGGTTTCAGCGCAGATGGCGCGCATACCGGCATCGGCAGCCGCCTGAGCGACCGAATCTTCGTAGTAATACATATCCGCGAATGTGGTCACGCCGCTGCGGATCATTTCCGCGCAGGCGATTTTTGTGCCCAGCTCCACAAAATCAGGAGACACAAACTCGCGTTCTACCGGCATCATATACCCCAGCAGCCATACATCCAGGCGCAGGTCATCGGCCAGCCCGCGTAGAAGCGTCATGGCAGCGTGAGTGTGCCCGTTGATCAGGCCCGGCATCAGAACTTTTCCGCCGCAATCCACCGTTGATTTACCGCTGTAGGCCTGTTTGATTTCCTCTTCCGGTCCAACCGCGGCAATGCACTCGCCGTCCACCGCGACAGCGCCGGGTTCGTAGATATTCATGTCTTTGTCCATGGTCAGGACAATGGCGTTTGTAAACAGTGTATCGATTTGTTTCATATTAACCCCTTGATTGAAAATATTATAAGTGCCGGCGCAGGAAGTCGAAAGCCGAGTTGGCCGCCCAATCTTCCTTTGACTGGGCAGGACCGCCGTAACTGCGTTCCTCCTGATCCTGCACTTTTGGTGTTTTAATCCGCAGGCGGAGATGTTGTTTCTCCGGCCCGGGCGTCAGAATCGCTTCAAAAAATACATCAAAGCCTTCTGGTGATGTTTGTTTTTTATTGTCGGATCGATCCTGAAATATCTCATCCAGATACTGAGAAACCTGACGAGTGTCATCCATATGTATGCCCATGGATGTCATACGTCGGGCGAAATCAGACCCCATGGTTTCCTGCCGGGCGAGCGTTTTCCAGTTAGATTGGTCAAGCAGATCCTGGATGATCTTCTCCTGGGTATCGCCATCTTTACCGTAGATGTACTTTCCCATGCGGCGGTAGACTTCACGGGCGACTTCCTCAATCATTTCATCGGCTGCCTGCTCCGAACCGGCCCGGGCAGTGATGCGAATATCGACCTGGCCGGATTTGGCCAGCAAGCCTACGGTGGGGTTCGTGTAGGTTTCCAGATCGCCGACCCATTCATCCACCTGGGATTCACCCACCCCGGAGGCGTGCAGTACAAGCGCTTTAATGGTTTCCGGGTCCGGAAATTTCTCCCGTAAATACGGTTCGATTTTGTTTTCGAGCAGATACTGCAGTTCTTTGGGTACTCCGGGCAAGCTGATGACCGCTTTGCCGTCGGTTTCCATGATGAATGAGGGGGCTGTGCCCACCCGGTTCTCGACCGGAATGGCACCTTCCGGGATGTAAGCCTGTTTGCGGTTGTTATCGGTGGCTTTGCGGTTGTACCGCGCAAAACGGTTTTCAATCTGATACCAAAGCTCCGGCATAAACACGGTACGCACACCCACTGCTTTGGCCACTGCTTCGCGCGTGGGGTCATCCACAGTAGGGCCAAGGCCCCCGGAGGTGATGACGATATCTACTCTATTGAGGGCTTCGCGTATGGCAGACGCGATCCGCTCCAGGTTATCACCCACCAAAGTGACGCGGTACAGGCTGATGCCGTTTGCCCGTAAAAACAAAGCCAGATCCCGGGAGTTGGTATCCTGAATTTCGCCCAACAGCAGTTCAGTTCCGATTGCGATGATTTCAGCAGATGGCATGATCCAATACCTGTAAAGGAAATTTGTGAAAATTGCGATTATACTTTTGCTTATCAGAGGGCAAAAAACGCCTCCAAAAATCTGATAAAGCAATTGTAACCGATATCAAATTAGATTTAAAGAAGGAACCGCGCAGACGGATTCAAGGATGACGAATCACAACAAGCAATTGGGAAAATGGGGTGAGAGCCTGGCTGAGAAATACTTGCAGGAACACAGCATCACCATTGTGGAGCGCAACGTGTACACACCGCATGGTGAGCTGGATCTGGTTGGGCGGGATGCGGCAGGGCTGATCTTTTTTGAGGTCAAAACGCGTATCAGTATGAAGTTTGGTTATCCGGAGGTCTCGGTCAATCAGCGCAAGCAATCGCATCTCACCCAGTCTGCGCTGTTTTACATGCAAAACCATCCGGAGGAAACCGGCGGCTGGCGGATTGACGTGATCGCAATCCAGAAGACATCCACCCCGGAGGATCCATTTCAGATTGAGTGGTTCAAAAATGCCGTCCAATAGCTCGCTGACACCGCAGACGCTTCAGACCGTCAAGCCGTTGGTGATGATCGTTGGACCCACGGCGGTTGGAAAGACCCATTTTTCCATCACACTTGCGCAAAGCATCTCCGGTGAAATCATCTCGGCTGATTCGCGCCAGTTTTACCGTGGGATGGATATTGGCACTGCCAAACCGGATCTGAATGAACGGGCGGATGTTCCGCATCATCTGATGGATATCGCTGATCCGGATGAAACGATTGATCTCACACGGTTTCACCACCTGTTGGATCAAGCCACTCAGGAGATCTATGCGCGGGGGCATCTACCGGTCATGGTGGGGGGCACGGGGCAGTATGCCCGTTCCATCCTGCAGGGGTGGGATATTCCGGCGCAGCCCCCGGATCCGCGCCTGCGCTCCGCGCTGCTGAAGTGGGCTGACGATTTGGGACCTTTTCCTTTTCATGATCGTCTGAAAAGGCTTGACCCTGAAGCCGCGGTGTTTATCCAGCCGCAAAATGTGCGCAGGGTGGTCAGGGCGATGGAGGTCATCCTCTCCACCGGGCGAAAGTTTTCTGTCCAACGGCAGCAGCACGAACCGGAATACCTGGTGTTGATGATTGGGCTGTTGCGTGAGCGGAGTGAGCTGTATGCTCGTATTGACGCGCGCATCGACCAGATGATTGCTGATGGTCTGCTGGATGAGGTGAAGAATTTGCTTCAGCTGGGTTATCCGCCATCACTACCCGCTTTATCTGCCATCGGGTACAAGGAAATGGTGGATGTGCTGCTGGGATCGCTATCGATGGGCGAGGCTGTGGTGATCATGAAGCGCCGTACCCGTGAATATGTACGCCGGCAGGCCAACTGGTTCAAGCCGGGTGACCCGAACATCCATTGGTTCCATCCCGATGAAGAAGGAATTGTGGAGAAGGCGGTTGGGTTGATAAAGAAATTTTTGGCGGGTATTGAGGATGCACATCCCGTTGAATGAGGTGCGTTCACAAACCGAACGTACCCTACCAGTTGATCCATACGCTCCTTGCAGAAAAAACAACCCCCTTTCCGATCGAAAGGGGGTTGTTGATTGAAAAACGATGTTTATGCTGGCAGGGACTTGAAGGTCGGGGTTCCGCTGAGTTTGGGGAATGGAATGGGGAACAGCTTCTCAAATTCGTCACGGTTGATGGTCTCCACCTCGAGCA
>DAISXR010000008.1:15436-50535 GCA_036825755.1 Anaerolineaceae bacterium | reverse complement strand
GGAATGGGGAACAGCTTCTCAAATTCGTCACGGTTGATGGTCTCCACCTCGAGCAGGCGGTTGGCAATGGCGTCCAGTTGAGGCCGGTATTCGGTGAGAATACGGCGAGCCTCTTCATAGGCGCGGTCCATCAGGTTGTGCACTTCCTTGTCGATCTTTTCAGCGATCGATTCAGAGTAATCACGTTGTTCGGAGATTTCTCTGCCCAGGAAGACCAGTTCTTCCTTCTGCCCGTACACCATGTGTCCGAGCTCGGAACTCATCCCCAGGCGGGTGACCATGGTACGCGCAATTTTGGTGGCACGTTCCAGATCATCTGATGCGCCGGAGGTGAAATCGTTGAATACGATCTCTTCAGCAACACGGCCGCCCATCAGACCAACCATGATGGCGAACAGCTTTTTCTTGGACATGAGGTTGCGCTCTTCTTCAGGCAGAGCCAAAGTCATACCGCCGGCAACGCCGCGTGGGACGATGGTCACCTTTTGAAGGGGGTCATGTTCCGGGATGACATGCATCACCACGGCATGGCCTGCTTCATGGAAAGCGATGATGCGTTTTTCTTCCTGGCTCATCAGTCGGCTCTTGCGCTCCGGCCCGACGATGACGCGCTCAATGGCTTCCTGGAACTCATCCTGACCGATCATTTTCTTGTTGCGGCGGGCCGCTAAAATGGCAGCCTCGTTGACCAGGTTTTCCAGGTCAGCGCCCACAAAACCGGGCGTACCACGGGCCAGCAGGGAGAGATCCACTTCTTTTTCAAGGGGCTTGCCTTTGACGTGCACCTTCAGAATGGCTTCGCGACCTCTTACATCCGGCTTGTCGAGCACAACACGGCGGTCGAACCGGCCAGGACGCAGAAGCGCCGGATCCAGAATATCAGGACGGTTGGTGGCGGCCATTAGAATAATATTGGTATCGGTATCAAAACCATCCATCTCAACCAGCAACTGGTTCAGGGTTTGCTCACGTTCGTCATGGCTTCCGCCCAAACCTGCACCGCGGTGACGTCCCACTGCATCGATTTCATCAATGAAGACGATACACGGTGACTGGCGTTTGGCCTGATCAAACAAGTCTCTCACACGGCTCGCGCCGACACCGACAAACATTTCTACAAATTCAGAGCCGGAAAGCGAAAAGAACGGCACACCGGCCTCACCGGATACGGCTTTAGCCATCAGGGTCTTGCCGGTACCAGGTGATCCCACCAGCAGCACGCCTTTGGGAATGCGGGCGCCCAGCGCGATAAACTTTTGCGGTTCGCGCAAAAATTCAACCACTTCCATCAGCTCATTCTTGGCTTCATCCTCACCGGCTACATCCTCAAACGTGACTGTGGGCTGGTTGCCGGAGAAGATACGGGCGCGCGATTTTCCGAACGAAAGCGCTGCGCTGTTACTGCCCTGCGCCTGCCTGAAAATGAAGAAGAACGCGCCGCCCAAAAGCAACACGGGTAGAATATACCCGGCGGCAGTCAGAATCCCCATCCAGGCGCTGGGTAACTTGATGTCGATCGTCAGGGCGCTGGCGCTGAGTTGCTCGGTAGTGACGCCTAGTTGGAGTAACTGTTCGACCAGAGTGGAATTGGGGTCTTTGGCAGATTTCTTCTGGGTGCCATCTTGAAATGTAACAACCAGATAGCTATCATCCTCAACAATTTTGCTTACGGTCCCCTTTTTAATCTCTTCAGCTACCTGATTAATTGACAAAACATCCTGGCTGTTTGTTTGCGACCCAAAGTTGTAGAGTAGCATGGCGATGATGGCCACAAACAACAGGAGGTAGATGATGTACGATTGGTTTCTTGAACTCACTAAATCCTCCGGATTCAACTGCTGGGTTATGGGGCAATTGTTATTAACATCCGATCCATAATGCAATTATACCAACTGTAAAGCCCCGCATCTTGAACCATTTCTGGAAGATTATACCAATCCCCTCAGTCATAAACAAGTTTATTAAGAATTAAATAAAAAAATCTAATATGGTTCTTACAATCATTTTGTGAGAGAATTCCGGGCTTGACATTCTTTTTCTTCCCCTTATACTTGTGAAACAGAAAGGAAAGATTTGTATGAAAATTGAATACCAGGAAACATCGAATGATCTCATGACACGCATTGACATCCATAATCAATACGGCAAAGATATTGACCCGTGGATGCTGGATTTGTTGAAGCCTGCCAAAGGCAGCAAAATCTTGGATGTGGGCTGCGGAGCCGGAAAACTGTGCTTTTCCTTCAATAAATATCTTAATTCGGATTGCGAGATCACCGGCGGTGATTTCAACCAGGAATTGCTGGAGAAAGCCCGCGCAGAAAATACCCGGCAGGGGACCGATATCCGTTTCATCGAACTGGATTTCAACAAACGCTTTCCTTTTGAGGATAATCAGTTTGATCTGGTTTCGTGCTCGTTCGCCATTTACTATGCCGAAGATATTCCGTTCACCATTTCAGAACTGCATCGCGTGACCAAACCAGGCGGGCGGTTATTCACCACCGGTCCGATGCCGACAAACAAACAGGTTTTCTATGACATCATCAAAGAGGCTACCGGTCTGCCCATCCCACCCATGCCGGGCAGTTCCCGCTATGCCAGCGCCATTCTCGATTCGATGAAGAAGTACTTCTCGGACGTGAAGGTGGATGTCTTTGAAAATCCGCTGGTATTTGAAACCGCCGAACCTTTCCTGGCTTACACACGCGCTTCCCTTTCTGAGGATCGCAAGCTGTGGAAGAGCTTCTTCCAGGATAAATCAGACTTTGAAAAAATCATGACCGGCATCACCAACGTGGCCAACGCTCGCATCCAACGTGATGGAAAAATCATTATGACCAAGGTAGTGGGTGGATTTGTTTGCACCAAATAAACAGCAAAGCAGGGGACTATGAAACAGGATATGTCGTTTTTTGGCCGAAAAGTGTGTTTTATCGGCGCGCACCCGGATGATATCGAAATTGGCTGCGGAGCGTTGATCGCACAGATTGCCGGGAAAGCCGAAATACGCTGCGTTACCCTCTCGGATAATCAAAAGAACCCGTTGCTGACCAACCTGGTTGGCGAGCATTACCGTTCCATGCAGGTACTGGGTGTGTCCAGGGAGCATGTGATTGTCGAGCAGTTTGAGACGCGCAAATTCCCGGCCATGCGGCAGGAGATCCTTGAATATCTGGTGCAATTGAAAAAAGATTTTCAACCGGAAATCGTTTTTGTGCACTCAAAGTCAGATATCCATCAAGATCACACCACGGCGACAGATGAGTCTTTACGGGCATTCCGCGGAACGACCATCCTGGGTTATGACGTGATCCGCAGCAGCTACGGTTTCTTCCCCAGCTTTCTGGTAGGCGTCACACCTGATGAGGTTGAGAAAAAAGTAGCGGCGCTGGCTGAATACAAGACCTACGCGGATAAATACTATTTCGACGCAGAGGTTACCCGCGCCACCCTGAAAAGAAACGGCGCCATCGCCGAGAGGGATTACGCCGAAGGATTTGATATTTTGCGCATCATCGCATCTTTTGGACAGGCTTAAGCAAAAAACAACCGGAGGGCTTTACCCTCCGGTTTTCACACCAATTTCGATTTTTCCATCTGTTACCCGGATGGGGTAGGCACCCACATCTTTCACCGCCGGCAGGGATAAAACCTTTCCATTGCGGATGTCAAAACGCGCACCATGACGTGGACAAATGATGTGGTGATCCTCAAGCTGTCCTTCGCCTAACGGGCCGTTATCATGCGTACACTCGTCGTCAATGGCGAAGAATTCACCCTCTACATTGAAAATGATGATGGGTTTGTCGTCCAGCTCCAGGTACAGACGTTCACCGGGCGGTAATTCACTCACATCACTTACTTCATAGAACTCATAATTGTCATCGATGATCATTTTTTCTGTCCGCGCAGTCATTCCGATTGGCCTTCATCCTGATCGATTTCGTAATATTCCTGGCTGCCCAGACCGTAAATACCGCCCTTTAATACTTTCAACGAAAGCAGGGCGCATTTGAGACGGACCGGACTCAGTTCAATGCCGAGCAGATCAAGGATATCTTCTTTGGTGAGGTGTTTCACCGTATCCAGGGATTTACCGATGATGCTTTCCACCAGCAGATCGGCAGAGGCCTGTGAAATAGCGCAGCCATGACCTGAAAATACTGCCTCGGTAATGATATTGTTCTCATCAATGCGTAAATCCATGCGGATATTGTCACCGCATAGAGGATTTTCATCCTGAAAGGTGATGTCATGGGGATCCAACTGCCCCTTATACAACGGCTCCTTGTAGCGTTCGATGATCGTTTCACGATACAAATCGTCCATCATGGTTCCTTTTACTCGCCGAAAATCTTTTTTACCTTCCGAACAGCGGCAGTCAGGCGGTCGATATCAGCGGTGTTGTTATACAGATAAAAGCTGGCCCGGGTAGAAGCTTGAATTTGCAGTTTATCGTGCAGCGGCATGGCGCAGTGATGCCCGGCGCGCACGGCAATACCCTCGGAATCAAGCACCTGGGCAACATCATGCGGATGAATGCCATCCAAAGTGAACGCAGCCACCCCGCCTTTGTTGGCGCTGGAAGGCCCTAATACCTTCACGCCCGAAATTTCGCTCAAGCTTTCGAGCGTGTACAGGATCAATTCCCGTTCGTGCAGGGCGACGTTTTCCATGCCGATTTCGGTCAGGTAATCGACGGCTGCACCAAACCCAATCGCTTCCGCGATGGCAGGAGTACCAGCCTCGAACTTATACGGCAGATCATTGGGTACAAAATCGCGCAAATGTACTTTTTTGATCATGTCGCCGCCGCCCATAAAGGGGGGCATTTTGTTGAGCAGGGCTTCCTTGCCGTATAAAATGCCAATACCGGTTGGCCCAGCCATTTTATGTGCGGAAAAGGCCAGAAAATCGGCATCCAGATCCTGCACATCCACCGGGAAATGGGGCACGGATTGTGCGCCATCGACCAGGGCAAGCGCGCCAGCCTGATGGGCAGAGGCGATCATTTCTTTGGCGGGATTGATGGTTCCCAGCACATTTGACATGTGCACGAAGGTCACCAGACGCGGTTTTTGCTCCAGCAAGCGGTAATAGACCTGCATATCCAGCAATCCTTCATCATTGACCGGTATAAACTCCAGGCGCAAACCCTTTTCTTCTGCCAGCATCTGCCAGGGTACCAGGTTGGAGTGATGTTCCATCTCGGTCATAATCACCAGATCACCGCGTTGCAGGAACTTTCGACCCCAGGTGAAGGCGACCAGATTAATAGATTCGGTGGCGTTGCGCGTGTAGATTACCTCACGGGTATAACGAGCATTGATGAAACGGGCAATTTTCTTGCGGGCGCCTTCATAAGCCGCAGTGGCTTCTTCAGCCAGCACATGGATGCCGCGATGAATATTGGCGTTGTGATTGAGATAGTAATCTGTCATCGCATCGATCACAACCCTCGGTTTTTGCGAGGTGGCTGCCGAATCGAGATAAACAAGTTGAACGCCTGGTCTGATTTCACGGCCAAGCGTTGGAAAGTCATTCCGTTTTTGTGCGAAATCGAGTTTCATCAAATTATGACACCCTCTTTATTCTAGGCGAGTGGGGTATCCGCTTTTTGCGGGCGGGATTTCTTGCTCGGGAAACGGATGTGATCCGAATGCACCGGATACCACAGGATATGATCCGGAACCATCCAACCGTCTGTCAGGTACACGTTGGTACGGAACTGCACCGCTACCATTTTGCTATCTACCTGTACTACGATGCCTTTCAACCAACCCCTTACTCTTTCATTGCTTTTGTCATGATCGCAAAATACTTCAACAATATCGCCCACCTCATAGGTGGATTCGGGTTCAGGCGCTCTCATTACAGGTGTCATCGAGTTTTCTCCAGCACTATTTCTATTCATTAACCAATTATTAATTCTAGCATATTCAAAATCGAAGTTCCAGTCATCTACAATTTAAGTTTATTGTGGATGGCCTGGTAAAAACGGGCGCGTACCTTTTCGAAGGGGATGCGCTGCATGATGGGATCAAAAAAACCTTCCACTAGCATTTTTTCTGCTTCCACGCGCGGAATACCGCGGCTCATCAGATAAAAGATTTCCTCAAAATCCAGCTCTCCCACCGTGGCACCATGCGTACAACGTACATCGTCTGCCAGGATCTCCAGCCCCGGGATTGAATCGGCGCGGGCAGATGAGTTAAGCACCAGATTGCGATTTGCCTGGTACCCGTCGGCTTTAACGGCGTCCGGAGCAACATAGATCATTCCCTGCCAGACCGAGCGGCTGTCATCGGTGAGCGCCACCTTATACAACAGATCGCTGGTGGTGTGGGGTTTGTGGTGGTTTTGCTGCGTATCGTAATCAAGGTGCTGCTTTTCATTGGTGAATGAGAAGCCTGAAACTTTTCCGGTTGCGCCTTCACCAATAAGATCCAGATCGATAAAGCTCTTTGTCAGGCGGCTGCCCAGTGCGCCCAGCACCCAATCGAGATTTGCATTGCGGCCTACTTCGACCCGTTCATGCGTCACATTGTACAGGCTCTGATCCCAGGATTGAATTTCTACATATTTCAGGATGGCATTTTCAGCCAGGGTGATTTCAACCAGGCCTGAATGGAATTTATCGCTCTCGTCGTGAGTGGACTGATATTCCTGGAAATACGTCGCCGAAGCGCCTTCATCCAGGTATACCACTACATGGGTGATGAAAGTGGTATCCATACCGGAAGTAAACAGCAGGCTTTGCAGCGGTTTTTCAAGGGTCACATTTTTCGGAACATACAGAAAGACGCCGTTGGTAGAAAGTGCTGCTGACAGCGCCGCGAACTTGCCTTCTTCAGGGTGGATCACCTTGCCCAGGTATTTTTCCAGAAGCTGCGGATGGCGGATTTCTGCCGTCTTGAGATCCGTGAAAACGACACCCTGCTTTTCGTATTCAGGATCCAAAGAATATTTTGCACTTTCCGGTGAAACCGATACACTCCCGGCAAAGTCATCCGATATATCAGCAGGGTTGCCTTTCTCGTCCTCAGCCAATTCGATCTGATCCGATCTTCGCATCACAAATCGGCCCGGTTTTAAGCCGCGTAGATCAGTTCTGCGCCAGGCTTCCTGTTTGGTATCGGGGATGGGAAAATTCTGGAAAGTATCAAAGGCTTTGAGACGGTATTCCGAGATAGCCGGGCTGCCTTCCACCAACCGCACAGAGTCTTTTTCAAAGCGAAAATGATTGAAATCAACGGCCTGATCTTTGGAGATACGGGTGATAATTTTTGGTTTTGAGGTCATGATATTTTCCCTGTCAGGCTCTCTGTCAGCCGACCGATCCTTCCATCTGCAACTGGATCAGGCGGTTCATTTCAATGGCGTATTCCATGGGCAGTTCTTTAACGAGCGGCTCGATAAATCCGGATACCACCAGCGTATTGGCTTCTTCTTCACTTAACCCGCGGCTCATCAGGTAAAACAATTGATCTTCGTTTACCTTGGAGACGGAGGCCTCATGCCCGATGCTGACGTGCTTGTTCTCGGCTTCGATGTACGGGTAGGTGTCCGAACGGCTTTCGGGATCAAGGATCAGGGCGTCACACACCACATTCGATTTGACGTTTTCGGCGACATCGGTGGCTTTAATCAAACCCCGGTAAGAACATCGCCCGCCGTTTTTACTGATGGATTTGGATGTGATCTTGCTGCTGGTGTTGGGCGCCAGGTGAAGCATTTTCCCGCCGGCATCCAGCGACTGACCTCTACCGGCAAAAGCCATGGAGAGGATCTCACCGTGCGCGTTAGGTCCCAGCAGGTAGCAGGACGGGTACTTCATGGTGACCTTCGAGCCCAGATTGGCATCCACCCACTCCATGGTCCCGTTTTCCGAGACATGGGCGCGCTGGGTCACCAAATTGAAGACGTTGTGCGACCAGTTCTGGATGGTGGTGTAACGAACCCGGGCGCCTTTTTTAACCACGATCTCAATCACACCGCTATGCAGCGAATCGGTGGTGTAAGAGGGGGCCGTACAGCCTTCTACGTAGTGCAACTGTGCGCCTTCATCGGCGATGATCAGCGAACGCTCAAACTGGCCGATATTGGCGACATTAAGGCGGAAATATGCCTGCAGGGGCAGATCTACCTTGACGCCTTTAGGTACGTATACAAACGATCCGCCTGACCATACCGCGCTGTTGAGGGCTGCAAACTTGTTATCTTCGATGGGGATGACCGTGCCAAAATACTCGCGGAAAAGATCGGGGTGTTTACGCAAGCCATCTTCGATACTCAGGAATATCACACCCTGTTTTTCGAGATTCTCGAGGATGTTGTGATACACCATCTCGGATTCGTATTGCGCGCCAACCCCCGCCAAAAACTTTTGTTCCGCTTCAGGAATTCCCAGCTTGTTGAAAGTATTCTTGATGGTATCAGGAACCTCTTCCCAATTGTTGGTCGAGTCGGAGGTGGGTTTGACATAATAGTAGATGTCATCCAGATTCAGAAACGACAGATCCGACCCCCAGTTGGGCATGGGGCGTTGCAGGTAATGACGGTATGCTTTCAGACGAAACTCGAGCATCCATTCAGGCTCGCCTTTCATCTGTGATATTTGTTTTACAACTTCTTCATCCAATCCTTTACGGGCCTTGAATACGTATTGTTCCGGATCTTTGAATCCAAAACGGTAATCGTTATCCACCCGCAGGAATTCTTCATTCTCAGTCGGTTTTTTCATATCAGCCTCCACGGCTTGTTGATACGCATCACAGGCGGTCTACCGGTAAAAGCCTGTTATGCGGCGTATTTTTTTCGAAGCAGGTCATAACCATGCTGTTCCAGATGTTCGGCAAGCTCGGGGCCGCCGGATTCAACAATTCTTCCACCCAGCATTACGTGAACGAAATCAGGCTTAATGTAGTTGAGAATGCGCTGGTAATGGGTGATCACCAGTACACCCATGTTGGGTCCGCGCAGGGTGTTGACTCCATCGGAGACGATCCGCAATGCATCGATATCCAGACCCGAATCGGTTTCATCCAGAATGGCGATTTCCGGTTCCAGGGCTGCCATCTGAAGGATCTCGGTGCGTTTCTTCTCGCCACCGGAGAACCCCTCGTTGAGATAACGCCCACCGAAAGAGGTATCCATTTGCAGCATTTCCATTTTGGATTTCAGCAGCTTTCGGAACTCGGGGATGGGAATACCGTGGCTTTCCGAATCGAGACCTTTGCGTTTGGCGTTGATGGCCATGCGAAGGAAATTGGCTACCGTGACCCCTGGGATGGATACAGGATATTGAAAAGCCAGGAAGATACCCATCTGAGCGCGTTCATTGGGCTCCAAATCGACGATATTTCTACCCTTGAAAATGACCTCTCCCTGGGTGACAGTATAATTGGGATGGCCCATGATCGCATTCGACAGTGTAGATTTCCCCGTTCCATTTGGGCCCATAATCGCATGCACTTCACCCTTGTTGATCTCAAGGTGGATCCCTTTAAGGATTTCACGGTCAGCAACAGAAACATGCAGGTCATTCACAAGCAAATCGGACATTGATGTTGTCTCCTAAAATTTGTATCGAGTAAGCCAGTAAAATAGCACGGTGTGATTTTAGCATAATTGCCCCATCACGTCAATAAATACTATATTTTACTTAAATATTGACAAAATTATTTCACGCTGATATACTGCTGTTTGAGGTTTTTACAGTATGAAAAGTACCAGAGAACGAATTCTCCAGGAACTGCTGGCGAACCAGCAATCCTCCATTTCTGATTTAGCCCAGGCGGTGGGAATTAACGCCATCTCGGTGCGGCATCACCTGACCAGTTTGCAGGCGGAAGGTCTGGTGGAGGCGCGCGAAGAACGGCATGGGGTAGGGCGCCCGCGATTGGTGTATTTTTTGACTGGAGAGGGGCGGGAGAAGTTTCCGACTCGTTATCTGGAACTGACAAACCTTTTAATCAATCATCTGAAGGTGACGTTTTCCCATGAAGCTCTGGAAGATATTTTTTCGCAGATCGCCAAAGAGATCACCCAGGATGATATCCAGAACCTGGAAGGCCGCTCTGTTGAGGAAAAACTCGATCTCTTGAAACGGTTTATGGACCGTGAAGGGTACGGCGGTGTGCAGTGGGAAAAACGCGGTGATACGTATTTGATCCATCAAACCAGTTGCCCATATTTTCACGTAACTCAGCAGCATCCTGAGGTCTGCACACTGACCCGTTCCATCATGAGCCGCTTCCTCTCACTGGATACTGAAAAAATCGACTATATCGGTAATGAAAATGGACAGTGCTCATTCTATCTGTCCGCTGATGTGTTGAAGGATGCCGCATGACCAATCCATCCGGAACGAACCGCCCAGATTGGGATCTGGACCTTCAGGATCGTGAGCTGGCCAATCAATTGCGCGCGCGGTTGGCTGAAGTGAAGGACCTGGAACTGGATCTGGATGTGATCCAGTTAGGCCTGATCCGAAATGTAGCTGTAGAAACGGATAAGGTGATGGTAGAGATGATCCTCACCACACCCTTTTGCCCGTACGGACCGTTGATGATCGAGATGGTGCACGATAAAACCGAGGAAGCGCTTGGAAAACCGGTGGATGTGGTGCTGGGGGCCGAAATGTGGGATTTCTCGATGGCGGAAGAGGGACTGCTTGACGATTGGGGATTGTATTAGCCCCAAAAAAGAAAACAGATAATAAAAACGGCCGGTGATTGAACATGATCACCGGCCGATAATTTTTCATGTCTGAGATTACATTTTTAAATTTTTCATCAAGTCGGCAGGAATGTTGAATAATTCGCTGATCTTCAAAGCCTGCATCATGCTTCCCCGCAGATGTAGTTTCCCCTGCATATAGGCTCGTGATGCGCTAAGCTGCCCTGAAAGTACTGCCAGCAAATCTTCAACTTTCGCGGTCAGTTCCAACTGAGGTTTTTCCGTTTTGCCTTTGCTGACAAAACACTGCTGGTCGGCGATTTGAAGAGTCCAGTATTCAGTCGTTTCCTTCTGCAGGTTCAACTGGGCTGTTACGTGAGTTCCTTTGGCTCTTTCAGGCACGAAGTACTCGGGCAGTTTTTGAATCAGATCCACAATGTCATGTTCCATACTTATCCCCCAATTGTTAATGGTTTCGCTGCCCGAGCAATGTTGTCATAAAATTCTTTGCGAAGGTTTGCATCGGTTTTATAGCGTCCCAACATACAGGAAGTGGTCATACGGGCATCATGTTTCTGCACACCGCGGATCATCGAACACAGATGAAGACCTTCCACTACCACCGCAACACCTTCAGGCTGCAGCACCAGGTTGATAAACTGACCAATTTCACCGGTCATGCGTTCCTGTAACTGCAAACGCCGGGCGAACATATCCACAATGCGCGGAATTTTTGAAAGCCCAATCACTTTGCCGTTCGGGATATATTCCACGTGCACCCGCCCAAACACCGGCAGCATGTGATGCTCACACATCGAGTAAAACTCAATATCCCTTACCAGCACCGGTGAATTGCAGTCGGATTCAAACAGCGCATCATTGACCAGCGCAACCGGATCTACACGGTAACCTTCAAACAATTCGGCGTAGGACCGGGCAACGCGTTCGGGAGTACGCAATAATCCGGAGCGGAGAGGGTCTTCACCCATGGCCTGTAAAATTGAAAATACATTTTGTTCAATGACGGCGGTATCGATTTGAGAGTTTTCAAAAAGCCTGGCGGCTTCCAGCATTTGGTCTTCAATTGCTTTGTTCATTTTTTTATGCTATCCGTTCCTTAATGGTTTAGGTTATGGATGAGATGTATTAATTATTTCTTACGATCAATCCCATGGCGGTTTGAGCCAGGAAATCAACGGCTTCATTGGAAAGGCCGGTGGAGTGCAGCGATTCGACTGCCTGACAGGTATACTTTTCGACCATCACGCGGGTTCGTTCAAATGTGCCGTCCCGTTTCAGTTGATCGGCCAGTTCAGGCGCTTCTGATACGGTAATGGGAGTGTTGTCCGACCAGCGCGAACGAAAGCTTTCATTACTTTGCAGCGCCAACAGAATGGGATAAGTCTTTTTTCGGGAGACCAGATCAGAATCGGCGGATTTGCCGGTTACGCTTGTATCACCCCACAGCCCGAGCAGATCATCCTGAACCTGAAAGGCCATGCCTAAATTGACCCCGTAGCTCTTCATTGCAATGCGTATAGGCATATTCGATCTAATTACCCCCAGTTCTATGCTGCAGCCAAACAGAGCAGAAGTTTTCCCCCGAATCATGGCCAGATAATCACCGGCTGTCACGTCATTCCGCTGTTCAAAACTCATATCCAGATACTGGCCCTGGGTAAGGTGGATGCAGGTCTGATGTAAAAGGCGGGATGCCTCCAGTGCAGTGGATTCTCCCAGCACAGTGCTGGTTCCAAGTACCGCCTGGTGAGCAATGGTAAACATGAGATCCCCGGCATTGAGCGCCTGTGGTATACCCCAGCGTTTCCACACGGTTTCACGCCCGTGGCGTAGCGGGCTGTTATCTTCAATATCATCATGGATCAGAGAAAAATTGTGAACCAACTCCACCGCAGAGGCCAGCCCAAGGAACTGCTGCCAGTCTTCACCGGCTGCGATTGCAGAAAGCAGAAGCAGCATAGGGCGCAGCCGTTTTCCCTGCGCTTTGGGTCCCGCACCCGGACCTTCCCAACCCAAATGATAGGCCAGCATGTGTGTCAGTTCCGGATACTCGGCTCCGGCGATGGTATCGAGAGTCTGCCTAAGAGATGTTTCAACAGCAGGGGCCAGAAGTTGCGTGAAAGTGTTTGCCATGGAAGTTACCATTGAAAAAGGGGGATGGTTTGCAGAGTCTGTAAATCTTTAGCACCAGTCGCAAACATGCTGATGCGAATCTCTTTGATCAATTTTTCACAGAAAGTGACTAACACATGTTCCCCCTGATCGGCAGCTTTCAAAAATGGACCTGCCAGCCCTGCCAGATTCGCTCCCAACGCCAACGCCTTTGCGGCGTCGATACCACTGCGAATGCCCCCTGAGGCGAATAATGGAATATCGGCACTGACCTGGCGGATTTGCCGAATGGCTTCCACGGTTGGGATACCCCAATCCGCAAACAAAGCGGCGATATCCGCATCGGTGGCTGTTTGAGCTCTGTGCATTTCCACCCGCGCCCATGAGGTCCCGCCCGCACCAGAGGCATCGATGGCGGAAATACCGGCATCGATCAGACGGGCAGCAGAGGTGCCTGATATTCCCCACCCAACCTCTTTTGCGATTACTGGAACCGGCAAGTGGCGGCAGATTTGCTCAATTTTAGGAAGGAGGTCTCCAAAACGCGTGTTGCCTTCCGGTTGCAGAGCTTCCTGCAGGGCATTTAAGTGCAGAATCAACGCGTCCGCTTCGATCATATCCACAGCGAGCCGGCAGTGGTCGATGGTATAGCCGTAGTTCAACTGAACGGCGCCCAGATTGGCAAACAGGAGGATATCCGGAGCAACATTCCGCACCTTGAACGAGAATACCAGATCCGGGTTCTCCAGGGCGGCGCGCTGCGAACCAAGCCCCATTGCAAAGCCGTACTTCTGAGCCGCACTGGCCAGACGTTGGTTCAATTCATGGGCGCGATCGGTTCCGCCGGTCATGGAGGAAATGAGGAAGGGGTGCTTCAGATATTTTCCAAACAACGTCTGACCGGTATCGACCTGATCCAGATCCAGCTCAGGCAGCGCCTGGTATTCAAAGTGCAGATCGTCAAAGTGAGTCACCGTACGCGAGCGAACATCTTCCTCAAGGTTAATGCGGATATGGTCGGCTTTTCGCTGTGAAATGGGATCGACATGCTTGCGAGCATCACGGCTGGATGTAGTCATGGTGGCGGTTTACCTTATCTCACAGTATAACAAAGAATGTGTATCAAACCCGTTCCTCTCAGTATTCGTAACCCCTCGGAATGAAGCGGGTTATTGAATATCGTAAGCATGCCGAAATCATTATAATTCGGAAATGCTTGACAGATACAGACGAGAAGATAGAATCATATCCATAATCATTATTTGCGGAGGCAACACATGGGCGACATGAATGAAACATATGAAGAGATCAAAAAAGTCATTTGCGATGTGCTTCGTATCGACGGTACTGGAATTACGATGGAAACACGGTTCATCGAAGATCTAAAAGCTGATTCAATGGACCAGTTCTTCCTGATCGATGGTTTCAGCGAAAAATACAATGTCGCGATTTCCGATGATGATGCCCGCCAGATTAAAACTGTAGGCGACGCAGTTCGCTACTTCGACGCTCATAAGTAATTCAGGACGGTAAAAATTATCAGCCCGGTTATCATACCGGGCTGATTTTTGCTGTATTTTTCCGGTTTCCCAGATAATTTTCTTTCAATTTTACAGCAGGTCCGGGATCATTTCCGGGTGATCTGCCACGGCAACACCGACGGCGTTAAATGCTTTGATTTTCTCGGCTGCCGTACCGGTTCCCTGCTCAATGATCGCACCGGCATGTCCCATCCGTTTTCCGGGAGGCGCGGTCTGCCCGGCAATAAAGGCAACCACTTTCTTTGTCATGCGATTGGAAATGAACTCAGCCGCATTTTCTTCGTCACTTCCGCCGATCTCGCCAATGAGGATCACTTTATCAGTAAAGGGATCTTCCTGGAAGAGTTCAAGGGTCTCAATGTAATTGGTGCCTTTAATCGGATCACCGCCGATGCCTACACAGGTGCTTACACCCATACCCTTTCTCTTGAGAGCATACAGCACCTCGTAGGTAAGGGTGCCTGATCTGGAAACGATGCCTATATTTCCCGGGATGGCGATATGACCCGGGATGATGCCTGCCTTGGCTTCACCAGGGGTGAGAATGCCCGGGCAGTTGGGGCCAATCAGGCGTACATCTTTGCCGGAGATGTACTGGCTGACACGCATCATATCGAACACCGGAATGCCCTCGGTGATGCAAATGATCAGCTTAATACCGGCATCGACAGCCTCAAAGATAGCATCGGCTGCAAAACGAGCCGGTACAAAAATCACACTGGTATCCGGGCCGGTAGCTTCACAGGCCAGTGAAAGTGAGTTGAATACCGGCACCTTACCGTCGAGCACCCATTCACCGCCCTTTCCGGGGGTTACACCTGCCACGACTGCAGTGCGGTATTTCAACATTTGCTCGGTGTGAAACAACCCTTCACGCCCGGTAATACCCTGAACAACGATTCTGGATTCATGATTGATCAGTATGCTCATCGTTGTACTTCCTTTGTCAATGCAATCACTTTTTGGGCAGCTTCCATCAATGTAGAAGCTGTGACCATGTTTTCATCGGCCAGGATTTTCAACCCTTCTTCCGAGTTTGTCCCGACCAGGCGGGTGACAATGGGAATATTCGGTTTGGCTGTATTCAAGGCAGCCAGAATCCCGCGGGCAACTTCATCGCAACGGGTGATACCTCCAAAGATATTCACCAAGATGGCTTTTACGTCTTTATCAGCCATGATGGTTTGGAAAGCGACGGCAACCTTCTCCGCGCTGGCTCCACCGCCGATATCCAGGAAGTTAGCCGGCTTACCTCCGTTCAGCTTGATGATATCCATGGTTGCCATGGCCAGACCCGCGCCGTTCACCATGCAGCCGATCTCTCCATCGAGCTTGATATAGGTCAGTCCGTATTTTCGGGCTTCAATTTCAATTGGATCATCTGAATCGTTATCGAGCTGATCTGATATCTCTGACTGGCGGAAAAGGGCGTTTTCGTCGATCGTCATTTTTGCATCAAGTGCGATGAACTGCATTTCTTTGGTCAGCACCAGCGGGTTGATTTCGACCAGTGTGGCATCGTAAGTTGAATAAATCTTCCAGAGAGCTGAGGCTATTTTAGAGAACTGACGCCACATTTCATAGGGAAGATCAATCCCCATGGCGATTTCACGGATCTGAAAATCCAGAAGCCCCAGCATTGGATCTACGTGAATGGAAATGATTTTTTCTGGTGTACGCCGAGCCACTTCTTCAATGTCGATGCCACCTTCAGAAGAGGCCATGATGATGGGCTTTTTGGCTGCCCGATCATTGGTGATGCCAAAATAGAATTCTTTGTTGATATTGACAGCCTCTTCGATGAGAATTTTCTTCACCGGAAGGCCTTTGATTTCCATACTGAGTACCGCTGCTGCTATTTCAGGTACGTCATTGATCGATTTGGCCAGTCGGATACCACCGGCCTTTCCACGCCCGCCTACCAGTACCTGCGATTTGATCACAACTCGATCGCCCAGTTCATAGGCAATGTGTTTTGCCTCGCTGGCATTGGATGTAACGCGGCCACGGGGTACAGGGATCGAATGCTTCGCAAAGATCCCTTTTGATTGATATTCATGAAGTTTCATTGTACTGCCTTAGTTGGAATCGGGTAGTTGACTGAAATCATTATACCATGCAGGTCTGATAACAAAGAAGCTGACCCGTGCAGGTCAGCTTCTGACAGTTACGTGATACCAGATCTAGCCTTTTAAGAATTCTTCCAGAGCTTCTTTGCTGATACGGTAGGCGCTGCCCAGTTTACGGGCTTTCAGACTGCCATCCTGAATGGCTGCCAGCACATCTTCTTCAGAAACCTTCAGAATGGATGCTGCTTCGGCAGGGGTCATGACTGAGGGAATAGCCCCAGCGGCAGGGGCTGCACCCTGTACTGCCTGTTGGGTACCTGGCTGGTTGTTTCGAAGCGCATCAGTGATTACCTGTCCCAGACCAACACCAGCACCAATTCCGGCGGTCAGGCCAGCGCCGCCGCTTTCGTTCTGGGCGGCGTCACGCAGGGCATCGGCTGCCTGCAGTTGGGTATAAACGTTGATATCCAGCATACCCATCTGGCGAAGTTCTTCGGCAGATTTCTCGGATGGTTTTAAATTGCCGATGTAGAAGGATTTGAGCGTCAACCCCAGGGCGAGGAAATCATCCTGTGCTTTAGCACGTACACCGGATCCAAGCTCTTCGGTCAAACCGATCAAATCGAGCACATTGCGTGTTTTGGTGCTTTCGCCAAGCATGTCCTGCAGCTTGGACAGCAACATGATCCGTAAACGGTTTTCGATATCCTGTGACCGGTAGATACCTTGCGCACCTACCACCTGTGTGATGAACTGCTGCGGATCGCTGACCTGGAAGCTGTAGCTGCCGTATCCCTGCAGCAAGGCAACGCCCAATCCAACACCCGGATTGCGAACGATGATCGGCTGCGCAGTGCCCCATTTACGGTCTGCGAATTCCTTCATCGAGACGTAGTACACCTCAGCAGTAAAGGGAGTACGCTCGTTGAAAAGCTTGCCAATCAGATCGACAACCTTGGGGATGTTGGCTGTCACGATGGTATGGCGTCCGGGTCCAAATGTATCCAGCGCCCGACCATCACGGAAGAAAACTACATTTTGAGATTCACGAACGATGACCTGCGAACCGATACGCAGATCTGCGATGCCCTGCTCCGGGAACCGATGAACAATCTCATCCGCCATTTCGCTCGGATATTCGACAACATCAAAAATTCTTGCCATCTTCGTTCTCCATTCTAAAAGAGGAAGTTAGAAATTACCCCTTACTGAGAGGCACCGGTTTCCATCATAATGATTGAGGACCGTTTGTTGAAGGTCTCTATCAGTTCCTGAGCCAGAGCGGTCAAATGGCGGATAGAAGCCGGCAGTCCATCGGTTCCAAATGAGGCTTCCACGTTATCGACCGCGCTCTGGATCGATTCAGTCGCTTTGAACATAGCCAGATCATATTCGTAGATTTTCGCCAGTTCAGGTTCATTTACCTTAACCGCTTCGAATAAGCTCCCATAACCGTATGTGGCTCTGCGGATACGGTCGGTAAACTGGCGGATCTTGATCGCAGACGCTTCAAGATCATCGATCAGCTCCAGTTGGCCCTGGCTGATCACATCGCGTTGAAGGGCTGAAATTCGTTGCTCAATTTGCGAGGTTTGGTCAGCGATATATTCGCGGAGCAGTTTATCGGATGCTCTGCGGTTTTCCCGTTCAATATAGCCTTTGAAGCCAGGGATTTTTGACAAAAACTTCCGAATAAAATCCTGATCAGCAGTAACCTTGCCAAGAATATCATCACCCAGCATGTTATCCATAATATCTCCTCGATTTCTCATGATTGCAGCGCAAGAAATTGCTGTTTGACTGCTTCTAATTATATACGGTTTTGTCCTGTAAAAGTTCTGTTGAGATGATATAATTGCGCCATAGTCGTTCCGAGAGGGGTGGATTTTTATTATTGAACCGCTTGATTCAATGTGATATAGGAATTTTTCCGGGTTTATTGCGATTTCTTGCAAAACTGCAAACTATATTACAAGAAAATAACCGTCTTCCGCTTGAAAAAAACTATGTTACGACTATAATGTAAATATTGTATTTCATTGTTTATCTATTTGAAGGAGTATCAAAATGTTGTTCGCACCGAAGGAAAAAGGTCAAGGTTTGGTCGAGTATGCATTGATTCTCGTCCTGGTTGCTGTCGTTGTGATCGTTATTCTGGCCCTGCTCGGCCCGGCTATCGGCAACGTCTTCAGCAACGTCGTCAGAAACATCTAATTCATATTTTCTCTTTACGTTTTCGTTGATTATCAGAAAAAAGG
This sequence comes from Anaerolineaceae bacterium, assembly GCA_036825755.1. Lineage (GTDB taxonomy): Bacteria > Chloroflexota > Anaerolineae > Anaerolineales > Anaerolineaceae > JAJFTV01. The sequence goes on along the minus strand of DAISXR010000008.1, from coordinate 31,851 downwards.
CTCCAATTGGAGCCTTTTTTCTGATTAATAGGCTGATTTAAACAATTATTTACTTGTAAATTGCTGAAATCTGTCTATAATAAAACTAAGGTATTTATCCATTAATTTCTTCAGAAATGAGTATCGAAATGCTGTTCGCACCCAAAGAAAAAGGTCAAGGTCTGGTAGAGTACGCGCTGATTCTCGTCCTGGTTGCTGTGGTAGTGATCGTCATTCTGGCCTTGCTTGGCCCGGCCATCGGCAACGTCTTCAGCAACGTCGTCAACAACATCTAATTTCATTTCTCGTTTTACTTCATTATTGGAAAAGGCTCCAATCGGGGCCTTTTCCCATTCTTTTCAAAATTGGTAGGATATTTGCTAAAATTCTGAAGGCATTTAACGTATAATTGTGCTGAGTATCACACAGTTAATAAGAAATTATTCATAGGGAGGCATAATGGCCACGAGGAAAAGAAGGAGTGGAATTATATTTTTCTTATTGGCGCTGTTGCTGATAATAATTCTCGTCGTAGTAGCATTCTTCATGCGGGACCAGCTCCTGGCGCTTGTGATGCCAAAACAGCAGGAGGAGCAACCAGCCGTAACCGCGCAGGAACCCGCCGCTGTGATGGAAAGCGTTGTCATCACAGTTCAAGCCATTTCACGTGGTGATCTGATCACAGAGGAAATGGTGGGCACTGCTCCATATCCGCAAGAATATATGGTGGAGGGTTTATTCTTCACCGACCTGGAGGATGTTATCGGGCGCTATGCAAAATCGGATATGGATCAGGGGCGTTTCCTGACCCAGGCCGATTTGTATGAAAAAGGGGATGGTTCGTTTGCTTCCTTTGAGATCCCTGACGGCATGGTGGCCATCACAATCCCCATCCCCAGCGAACGTTATCTGGTTTCGTATGCCATTAAACCGGGTGACTTCATCAACATCCTGGCTTCAATTAAGATGGTTGATCTGGATCAAGAATTCCAGACCATTCTTCCCAATTCGGTTGCCACGCTTTTAAAACGTGAAGTCTATTACCAGGAAGGTGTACCCACCAATTTTGACGCAGATTTAACTCTGCGTGTCGAAGGCTCTAACTACATGGGCCGTATTTACCAGGATGCCTCCATCCCCAATGAGTATTTCTATGTGGTTCCCACAGAACCTCAACGTCCTCGTTGGGTATCACAATCAATTGTTCAAAATGTTCAGGTGTTGTGGGTAGGTGATTTGCCGATTGAAGAAGAAAAGGCGACCCCGGAAGTACAAGCAGCTGAGACTGCCCCAGAGGGTGAAGTCACTGAAGCTCCTGCTCCGGAAGTGGTGAAACCCACCAGAATCACGGTCGCGGTTTCTGAGCAGGATGCCATCTCACTCAATTACCTGATCCTGACCCAGGCAGACCTCAACTTTGTTTTGAGAAGCGCCGGAGACGACCAGGTTACCAGTACTGAACCGGTAACGCTGCAGTTCATCATGGATCAATACAATATCCCGTATCCCTCAAAGCTTCCTTACGGCATGGATATGTCCGTCCCGGTACCCGTGGAGGAACCCGCTGAGTAGAAGCCATTGTGTCGTTGGAAAACTGACCCGGTTGTATTACACCTTCCCGTTTTTACGAGGTATTGATGTCTGATCAAAAAGTAATCCGGGTCCTGATAGTGGACGATATTGCAGAGACCAGGGAGAATATCCGCCGGTCTCTACAATTCGATTCCAGTATCGTCATCATTGGTCTGGCACAAAGCGGTGAAGAGGGGGTTCAACTGGCCAAAGAGAAAAAGCCGGATGTCGTCATCATGGACATTAACATGCCCGATATGGATGGCATTACTGCGACAGAGACCATCCGAAAGGCAGTTCCGGCAACCCAGATCGTCATTCTCTCGGTACAGGGTGATCCGCATTATATGCGGAAAGCCATGCTGGTTGGAGCACGAGATTTCTTAACCAAACCACCTTCCATCGATGAACTGATCACTGCTATCCACCGAGCCGGTGAGATGGCGATTGAGTTCCGGGAGATGGAAAAACAGGAAGCGGAAAAGCGCGCCGCTCTCGAAGCCGGGCAACATGAACTGCGCGAACCCGGCAGTATTATTACCATCTACAGCCCCAAAGGCGGAGTTGGCTGTACCACATTGGCCACAAATCTGGCAATCGCCATGATGGCGGAAAACAAGAAGGTCATTCTAATCGATGGCAACACCCAGTTTGGGGATGTGAGCGTTTTCATGAATGTTCAGGCGCGCAACTTCCTTTCCGACCTGGTCACACGGGCTGACGATTTGGATGACGAGATTGTTACCGACGTCATCAGTATACACGCTGAAACGGGTCTCCATATTCTGGCTGCACCGCAAGGCCCGGATCTGGCCGATAAGAGTAACGGCGAGCAATTCACAAAAACGATCGATTTTCTGCGAAAGAAGTACAACTACATCATCATCGACACAACACCGTATCTTTCTGAAATCATCCAGGCCAGTCTGGTGGAGGCTGATGCAATTGTGCTGATAACCTCACAGGATATCCCGTCAGTCAAATCGAGCAGCATGTTTCTAAGTCTGGCGGATGCTACCGGAATTGAGCGAAAACGGATTCTGTTTATCATGAACCATTTTGATAAACGGCTGGGAATATCACCTGAACGTATTGGAGAAAGCCTGAAGCAGGAAATCGTTTTAACGATTCCTTATGATGAAAGGCTGGCAGTAAGCGCATCCGTCAATAAGGGTATTCCTTTGATGGTAGACAGCAAGGCCCATCCTTTCTGTAAAAGTATCACGGTTTTGGGTACGAAAGTTGTGGAAAGGCTTGAAGAACTGAAGAAAAGTGCATAAACCATGCATGCAGAGGTTTAAACTTACATGTCGATTTTGAAACGATTTTCAAACGATCAAACTGACGGAACGACTTCAAAAGATAATGGGGTAAATCGCCAGGATCCAACCCGTACCCGAAAAATGGGGATGGGTGATGTATCCAATAACCAGGCGATGTATCTGGAATTAAAAAACCGGATCCAACAGAAGCTGATTCAAACGCTGGATTCATCTCTGGATGTGACTCAGGTCAATGAAATCCGCAAAGCCATCCAACAGGAATTTGAGGCCATTCTTTCGGAAGAGAATATCGTTCTTTCTCGTCCCGAAAAGGTGCGTATCTCAGAATCGATCATCGCCGAGATCCTTGGTTTAGGCCCTATTCAAAAGCTGTTGGAAGATGAAGATGTGACCGAAATCATGGTCAACGGTCCCCGATATATTTATGTGGAAAAGCAGGGCAAGATTCATCGGGTACCGGTCAGTTTTGAAAGTAACGACCATGTCAAGCAAATTATCGACCGGATTGTAGCCCCATTGGGACGCCGTATCGATGAATCCAGCCCATACGTGGATGCTCGTCTTCCTGATGGCTCGCGTGTGAATGCTATCATCCCGCCCATTTCGCTCACTGGGCCTACCATCACCATCCGGAAATTCTCCAAACATCCCATTACTGTTGAGCAGTTGTACCAGTACGGCTCCATTTCACAGGATGCCATGCGCTTTTTGGAAGCCTGTGTTGCCAGCCGGTTGAATGTTATCATTTCCGGCGGTACAGGCTCAGGAAAGACAACATTATTGAATGTGTTGTCTGATTTTATTCCGGATGACGAGCGTATTATTACCATCGAAAATGCGGCTGAGCTTCAACTCCGACAGGAGCATGTTATTACGCTGGAATCGCGCCCGCCCAACATTGAGGGAAAAGGCGAGATTACTATCCGACAGTTGGTGGTTAATGCCCTCCGTATGCGTCCTGACCGGATCATTGTTGGGGAGGTGCGCGCCGGTGAAACCATCGATATGCTGCAGGCAATGAATACAGGCCATGACGGCTCAATGACCACGCTGCATGCCAACAGCCCGCGTGATGTGCTCTCGCGTTTGGAGACCATGACATTAATGGCAGGTGTTGAACTGCCTGTTCGGGCTATCCGTGAACAGATTGCTTCAGCAGTGGATGTGATTGTTCATCAATCCCGTATGCGCGACGGAACAAGAAAAGTGGTCAATATCTCCGAGGTGTGCAACCTTGAAGGGGATACCATCGTGATGAATGACATTTTTGTGTTCGAACAACAGGGCATCGATGACGGAAAAGTGATTGGTCGGATGCATCCGACCGGAATCCGGCCCAAGTTCATGGATAAAATTGATCTGGCCGGTATTCACCTTCCGCCAAATCTGTTTGGCCTGGCAGAAAGAAAACGTTGATTCATATTACACTGGATATTTGTTCGAAAAGTCAGGGGTAGTTATGAGCTTACCAATCTTGATACTCATATTGGGGGGAGGCCTGGTTGTCCTCTTACTGATCGTCGGCGTCGTGGTTTCTTTGAGGGCTGATAAGGCCATAATCGAAGAAAGAATGGACCAGCTCACCGGTCAACCTGAAACTGTTGATGTAGAGCGTGTGAAAACCAGACCGGTAACAGACTGGCTGAATACAAGGGTGGAAGGCACCACCTATGCCACTCGTGTTGCTCGCGATCTTGCCAGAGCGGATATCAAAATGAAACCCGGGGAGTACATGAGCCTGATGGTTATTTCATGTATTTTTGTGGGTTTTATGGCCTGGTTCATGGGTGGTCGGGATACTGCCGCCATTGTAGTGGGTTTGCTTGGCGCAGCAGTGGGTTTGTTTTTACCCGGGATGTATGTGAAAAGCCAGCAAAGCAAACGGTTGAAGAAGATGGATTCTCAACTGCCGGATATGTTAGGATTAATGGTGAACGGGCTTCGAGCCGGCTTCTCCACCATGCAGGCCATGGAATCGGTCAGCAAGGAAATGCCTGCACCCATTTGCGACGAGTTTCGCAGGGTGGTTCAGGAAATGCAGCTTGGTGTGACCATGCCGAAAGCATTGGATAACATGCTACGACGTGTACCCAGTGACGACCTGGACTTTGTAGTGACAGCCATTAATGTGCAGCGCGAGGTCGGCGGTAACCTGGCCGAAATCATGGATACCATCTCATTCACCATCCGTGAGCGTGTGAGAATCAAAGGCGAGATCAGCGCGCTGACGGCACAGGTACGTTACTCAGGCAGCTTTCTGGCGATGCTGCCAATCATCTTAATGGTGTTGCTGTATTTCCTTAATCGCGCCTATGTGATGGAATTCTTTAATAATCCTCCCTGCGGTTACATCGCTCTGGGTGTCGCGGGCATATTGATCGTAGTAGGCTATCTGGTCATGAACAGACTGGGTGATATCGAGATCTAAATTCGGGAGATATGCTATGGGTTCACTAATAATTCCACTTCTCGTGCTCGCAGCTCTGGTAATCATCGTCGCTGTGGTACTCATTGTGGTCGGCTCCAAGACCCCCGAGGATGATCGAGAAAAACTTATTCTGGAGCGGCTTGAAGAGTTCACTCAATCTGGTGAGGAAGTAAATCTCGAAGACCTGGAGATGTCACAGCCATTCACCGTTCGGGTGATCTACCCGTTAGCGCGCAGTCTGGGGAATTTTGCAGTCAAATTTACCCCTCAGAATGCCCTGCAATCCATCGCGCAAAAGATCGAACGCGCCGGTATGCCTTCCACGATGGAGCCTTCAATTATTCTGGTTATCCAGATTGGATTGATGGCTATTTTAGGCGGTATGCTGTTTTTGGTACTTCAGTTTGGTCCTTCGCAATGGCCTTTCGGGCGTGTGCTGCTGATATCGTTAGTGGGTGGTTTCTTTGGTTTTTACATGCCGCAAATGTGGTTGACCAGTAAAATCAACCGCCGTCAAAAGGAAGTGCGCAAGGCCCTGCCGGATGCCCTTGATTTGCTGACTATCTGCGTGGAAGCGGGTCTTGGTTTTGACGCAGCGATCGCGCAGGTGTGCGCCAAATGGAACTCCGAACTCACCATGGCTTTTCAGCGTGTGTTGCAGGAGATTCAGCTCGGCAAGCTGCGTCGTGATGCTTTGCGTGACATGGCTGACCGCATTGGTCTTTCTGAACTGACCAGTTTTGTGGCTGCAGTTATTCAAAGTGAACAGTTGGGCGTAAGTCTGGCCAATGTGCTGCACGTTCAGGCCGATCAGATGCGTATCAAGCGACGTCAGTTTGCTGAAGAGGAAGCCAGAAAAGCGCCAATCAAAATGATTATCCCGATGGCGCTTCTCATCTTTCCGGCGCTGATTGTTGTTTTGTTAACGCCTACAGCGATTCGGCTGGTGCAATCAACTCTGTTTGGGATGTTTTAGCATTCAACAAAACCTCTTTGAAACAAACAGGAAGCACCTCACCTGTTCTTTTTGCATATCAAAAACTCTGGCAGGTTCTTGATATGGTGTATCCGCCAAGATGCGGCGGATGCGGTAAGTTTGGCGTGAGATGGTGTGATGAATGTGCTTCTTCTGTGAGGGTGCTGTCCGGGCCAGTCTGTCAGGTTTGCGGATTGCCCCTGGACCCAAACCAACTTTGTCCAGATTGCAGCAAATTTGGCAAGCGTGAGTTTCAATTACGCAGCTGGGCTGCCTATGAAGGTCCGCTGAGAGAAGCAATTCACAGGATTAAGTATAAACAGGATATCGGATTAGCTGAAAATTTTGTACAATATATGTTGAAAGGCATTGATTCTCTTGGATGGAGATTTGACATGGTAATACCGGTGCCATTGAACCAGAAAAGAAGAAAGGAGCGGGGATATAATCAATCGGCCTTGCTTGCCTGGCCAATCGCGGCAAAGTTGAGATGTAAATATCGCCCAAACGACTTGATGCGGAATCGTAATACCATCACGCAGACAAGATTGGATGCAGACGCACGGCGAATGAATGTAAAAGGGGCTTTCGAGGCGAAATCAAAATGTATTCAGGGAAAATCCATTTTATTAGTTGATGATCTCGCTACGACTTGCTCTACTATTGAGGCCTGTACAGAAGCTTTGCTTCGCGCAGGCGCCGATCGTGTGTATGCGTACACACTAGCCAGAACTTTATAGAACAGGAGATTAACATGGCAACACAAATCGATATAATCACCCAAAATCTCGAACTGACACCGCGTATTGACAATTATGTGCGGAATAAAATCGATAAGCTGGATCGTTTATTGAAGGATATCGATGAATGCCGCATCGACCTGTCACATGTCAAATCAGCGCGCAGTGCAGCGGATCGAAATGTTGCCCAAATTACTATCCGTGGAAAAGGATTTATCCTTCGCTCTGAGGAACGGTCGGATGATGTGTTTTCGGCATTTGACGCCACCATGGATAAGATTCAACGCCAGATTGAACGGTTCAAAGGGAAACGTGATAAAACCCGTACCGGATCGTTTTCCGAGCATGTAGCCACCACGGAAGCGGAAGAACCGGAAGCCATCACAGAGGAACCGGTGATTGCACGGCGCAAACAATTTACCCTGGTGCCGATGGATGAGATGGAAGCCATCGAGCAAATGTCACTGCTGGGACACGAGAACTTCTTCATCTTCTACAACGTCAACACCAATTCCATTAACGTACTGTACCGCCGTCGTAATGGCGATTTCGGTCTGATTGAACCAAAAGTCGGCTGAACGCTGAAGGCCACTACTGGCCTGGATTAATTCTTTCTGTGATTTGATGAGGAGGGTAAACACTTGCCCTCCTCACTTTTGTAAATCTTCAAGGTTGACTGGTGCTTGCGTGGATGCATCCACTGGACTATAATACTCTGCGGCAATTTTAAGAAAACAAGGAAAGAAACAACGATGATTGATGTTAATGATCTGCGAAAAGGCGTGACGTTTGAGTATGACAACCAGTTGTTCAAGGTGCTAGACTATCATCACAACAAGTCAGGCCGCGGGAATGCCAGCATTCGTATCAAAGCCCGCAATATCCGCACCGGTACCACCCTAGAGAAAACATTCATCTCCGGTGATCGTGTTCAGGATGTAAGACTGGATTTCCATAACGTACAATATCTTTATAATGATGGAAATTTCTATTATTTTATGGATATGGAAACCTTTGAACAACCGGCACTGCCTGCTGAACTTGTATCAGAGGTGAAGGATTTTCTGAAAGAGAATCTTGAAGTTAAACTGACGTTTTTTGGAAATGAACCACTCGATATCGAGCTGCCCACCTCGGTGGACTTGCTGGTAACTGAAGCAGCCGTGGCCGTTCGCGGCGATACCGCAACCGGCGTATCGAAAAGGGTGACTGTTGAGACCGGTTATCAGGTAGATGTGCCCAACTTCGTCAAAGAAAGCGATCTGATCCGTATTGATACTCGCACCGGAGCGTATGTAACGCGCGTAACGGAATAGAATTATTTATCGATCGAACAAACCCCTCGTTGAGGGACAAGAATGAGGGGTTTTTTGTTCTTAGAAAATTGATATGAAAACACCCTTTGGTTTTGAGTGTGCTTACTTTTATGGTGATTACTACCGGGGCAAGCATGTGGAAGAATGCCGTCTGGTAGGGAGGCAGCCACCTCCCAATGACTGGACGGTGAATGTTTGCAAGAAATGCCCCGTTCCGGGAATTTTGCGTGCCAATTCCTGCACCAACATGATATTGACAGGAAAAGTGGAGACAATGGTATTCGGGATCAATAAACATATGGTTGTCTCAGCTTACTGCACTAAATCCGGGAGACCTGTAAAAGAACCGCATGTTGGCTGCGGTGAATGCCACCCATTACCTGACGTGTTTGATACGAACAAAAAGTGACAACGATACTCTGCATCGACCTCGACGATACGCTGCTTACCTGGAATGATAAATCCTTTATTGAGAAGGCAACCCAGGCGCTGTGCCGATCCATTACATCCATTCCGGAGGATGAATGTTTCTCACGAATGGATTCTGCCATTCGGTATTTGATCCAACGAGAGGTTTCTTCTCGGACGCTGTCGGAGCTTTTCTATGATCATTTTTGCGAGGGGATTGAAGCCCTTCAGCCGAAAATCGCGGATGAGATCCAACATTTTTACGAAACCGGGTATCAGGCTCTGCAACAGTATACCTCGGCACTGCCTGCCGGCGTCTGGCTGATTGAAGAGGCCATCCGGCGCGGTTATGAGATCGTGATTGCCACCAATCCGTTGTTTCCTCGTTTTGCCCTTGAACAGCGGCTAAAATGGGCCGGTCTTGACCGGTACATGGATCATTTCCTGTTCATCACCTCCATGGAGGAGATCCATTTCACCAAACCGGATCCGGCTTATTTTGTTGAAATTCTGGGACGACTGGGATGGCAGGAAGATAACCGGGTGTTCATGGTCGGGGATTCGCTGGAGATGGATATCATCCCCGCCTCAAAAGCAGGCATACCGGCTTACTGGCTCAAAGATGCCGCGCTGCCCGAAGGGCTTAATCAGGCCTGCGCAAGCGGTGGCTATGAAGGTGTCTTTTCGTGGATTGAGAAAACTCTTCAAAAAAATCATGCTGATCTGGCGCATACCGGGCAATATGATTTACTGGCGCATCTGAAAACGGCCCCATTGATCTTTGATGGCATCTGCCGCTCAGTCACCGATGAGACCGGCTGCAGCCGCCCTGATGAATCGGAATGGTCACTGGTGGAGATTGTTTGCCATCTGCGGGATACGGATCACGAGGTCAACCTGCCGCGCTTCAAGGAAGCCTTTGAGCAGGGGAACCCATTTTTACCGCCCATTGATACATCCAACTGGTCACATGAACGGGATTATCGGAATGAAGACGGGCATGAGGCTGCCGAGGAATTTCTGGATACCCGTAAGCGCATGATCGGTTTACTCAAGCAGCATGCTGAGGAATGGTATGACACAACAGCCCGTCATTCTATTTTTGGGCCGGTATGTGTGGCGGATCTGATGGAATTTATCATCACCCACGATCAGATGCACATTCGCCAGGCGTATGATACATTATTGCGAGTGAAGACCGGCAATAAGCCTTATACCCGATAAGCCTCACGGTACGAGTGGATCAATTCGCGAACCTGTGGAAACATGGGCTCCGGAAGTTGATCCAACGAGAAATAGCGCGCCTCAGAGCTTTCCTCTCCGTCTACTTGCAGGTTTCCATGGACTGACCGGGTGATATACACAGCCCCGACTGGAAAAACTTGGTCACCATTGGGGCACAGATAGGCATATTGCTCACCGGAAAACACTTTGAAAAGGGTCAGATCATCCACCTGAAGACCCATTTCCTCCAGAACCTCGCGTCTGGCGGTTTCTTCCAGCGTTTCACCGATTTCCGAAAACCCACCCGGGAAATCCCATGTGTTGTCATCAGTGCGATGTTGAAGCAGGAGATGCTCGTTTTGATCAAAGATCATCACAATGGCGCCTGCCAGAATGAGCGGCCGATGGCCTACGAGCGCACGTATTTCCTGAATATAACCCATGGGATATTCCCGCGTGTGTGGTTCGGTTGTTGATTATTGATTGGCGATGTGGGCAGCTTCTTCCGCGAGGCGGTTAGAGAACCCCATTTCGTTATCGTACCAGGCGGCAATGGAAACCAGCGTTCCATCCATTACCTGGGTCAGCGGCAGGTCGATCAATGAGGAGTGCGAATCGCCTACAATACGCGCGGAAGTCCATTCATCTTCCAGAATGCCCATCACGCCCTGTAACGGGGCGGTGGAAGCGGCTTTGCGAAAGATGTTGTTGATTTCTTCCACGGTGGTGGAGCGTTTCAACACAACATTCACCTCGGCGATGCTGCCGGTTCGCACAGGCACCCGGTACGCTTTTCCGGTGATTTTCAGATCCGGCCAGATAAAGCCCAGTGCTTTGGCTGCCCCTGATGATGAAGGGATAATATTTTCGGCGGCGGCCCAGGAATCACGCCGGTCCGCCATCGGCTGATCGGTTAAAGATTGGGTATTCGTATAGGCATGGACAGTGGAGAAGAAGCCGTGCTCGATGCCGAAATTCTCGCGCAGGATTTTGACCACCGGGGCCAGAGCATTGGTAGTGCAACTGGCAATGCTGATAATGTGATGCTTTTGAGAATCGAATTGATCCATATTGATGCCCGGCAAGAGGAAAATATCGGTATCCTGCGGTGATTTGCTGGCCGCGCTCACCAGAACACGATTGGCGCCGTTGTTGAGATGCGCCTCGGCTCCGGCTCGTTTGGTGGCCCTGCCGGTGCAGTCGATGACGGTGTCAACCTGCAGCGCTTTCCAATCCGGCAGAGCGTCTTTTGAATTGAAATACTTGATCCGCCGGTCGCCGATGATGAGTTCATCACCTGAAACGCTGACCTTTTCATGCCAGCGGCCGTAATTGGTATCCACCTCAAACAGCGCGGCCAGGGTGGGCAGATCCTTGATATCCGAAATGCTCACCGGGGTGAAGAGATTCCGCTGCAGTGCTACCCGCAGCGCAGAACGCCCAATTCGTCCAAAACCATGAATTGCGATATTTTTCATATCAACCTCCCTAGTTGAATTGCTTAATCCCCTTAAGCATAATCCAATACAGCCGTGTTTGCCATATTGGATATCAAAATGATTTGAGCCATTTTTCGGAGCGTCAACCTTTGCTACACGAGACGGTCACCTTTTCATGGGTTTGAAGCCAAGATCAGCAGATACGCGGAAGCATCTCTCCCATCATCACATCCAGAACACGCTGTGTTCCCAGGCCTGTGCGCAGCAGAACGCGCCCGGCCGGTTTTTCCGTCACCGTGCCGATGCGGCGCGCATCTTTTCCATAGGGATGGCGGTGCATGACTTCCAGCGCGGCCGGAGCTTCTCCTTCCGGCAGGATGATGATCACTTTCCCCTCGTTGGCCACATATAGCGGATCAAAACCCAGGAGCTCGCATACCGATGCCACCTCGGGTTTCACCGGAATGGATTGTTCATCCAGCATGATACCTACGCTGCTCTGACCGGCAATCTCATTGAGCGTGGTTGCCAGACCGCCTCGGGTGGGATCGCGCAGCACATGGATATGCGGGGCAGCCTTTAAACAATCCTGGATGAGGTGATTGAGCGGGGCCTGATCTGATTCAACCTGCGATTCAAGGCCCAACCCGCCGCGAGCCGTCAGCACGGCGATGCCGTGATCACCCAGTGTGCCGGAAATCAACACCGCGTCGCCGGGTTTGGCCATGGCCCCGGAGATATTCACACCTTCGGGAATGACACCGACGCCGGTTGTGGTGATATACAATCCATCCGCTTTGCCTTTTTCAACCACTTTGGTATCGCCGGCGATAATCTGTATACCGGCTTCCAGAACAGCTTCACGCATGCCCTCCAGCACCTTGACCAGTGTAATGACAGGCAGACCTTCCTCCAGGATAAAGCTGGCGGTCAGATATTGCGGCACAGCACCGGACATGGCCACGTCATTCACCGTACCGCACACAGCCAGTTTGCCGATATTGCCCCCCGGGAAAAACAACGGAAAAACCACATGCGCGTCAGTGGATACTGCCAGGCGGCCTGATAACCCCATCGAACCAAGCGGGACACCTGCAAAATCATTGCCTTCCACAAGAGCCGGCGAGGTTAGATAGGGAAGGAAGATCTCTCGAATGAGACGATTGGTCAGCCCGCCGCCGCTGCCATGGCCCAGGATAATCTGTTCGTCATGCCGGAGGGGTATGGGGCAGAGCGAGCCTTCAAAGGTCTGTGAAGTGATTTTTTCGTCGTCCATGGTGGTTTTCCTCAGGAATATCCTTCCGATTATCCTTCAGCTTTGGCGTAGCTGGCATAGCGATAGTAGGCGGCGCAAGCCCCCTCGGAGGAGACCATTGTGGCTCCCAATGGGGTTTCGGGTTTGCAGAGTGTCCCAAAGGCCGGACATTCAAACGGCTTCTTCTTGCCCTGCAACACCAGACCGGCGATGCAGATCTCTGACTCGCGGGTTTGAATGTCACCCACCTGAAAACGGTATTCGGCGTCGAATTCACGATATTCGGGCCGCAGCTTCCAGCCGCTCATGGGGATGGTCCCAATCCCGCGCCACTGCCTGTCACACACCTCATAAGCAGATTGGATCATGCGCTGGGCGTGTATATTGCCTTCCTGCGTGACCACCCGCGAATAGGCGTTTTCAACCTGATAGGTTCCGGCTTCCAGTTGCTTTACGGCCATCAGGATGCCCTGAACCAGATCAAGCGGTTCAAAACCGGTGACCACGATCGGGATTTTATACTGTTCGGCGATCGGCAGGTATTCCCAATAGCCCATCACCGAACAAACATGTCCGGCGGCCAGGAAACCCTGCACACGGTTGCCTGGCGCGCCCAGGATTGCGTGCATGGCCGGCGGGACACAAACCTGTGAGACCAGGATGCTGAAATTCTTTAAGCCCAACGCTTTGGCCTGTAAAACGCTGGATAGGTTGGGCGGGGCAGTGGTTTCAAAACCAATGGCAAAGAACACCACCTGTTTTTCGGGATTTTCACGGGCAATCCGAACCGCATCCAATGGCGAATACACCACACGCACATCCCCGCCTGATGCGCGAATGGAAAACAAGTCATTGCGGCTGCCGGGAACGCGCAGCATATCGCCATAGGTGGTGAAGATTACTCCAGGCTGCGATGCGATCACCAAAGCCTTATCGATCAACTCCAGTGAGGTGACGCAAACCGGGCAGCCAGGTCCGTGCAACAGCTCAATCTCGGGCGGGAGCAGTTGATCCAGACCGGAATGCATGATGGAATGGGTCTGTCCGCCGCATATTTCCATGATCGCCCACGGGCGGGTGACGGTTTTCCCAATCTGATCAATGATCCCTTTGATCAGGCCGGGATCTCTGAAACGTGATTGATTAATCATGATTTGATCCGTCTTCTAGAGTATTGCAAGCGGGTCTTCTTCATCTTCCTGCATGGCAATCTCGCGCAGCAAAGCCAGTGTTTCATTGGCTTCCTCTTTGCTGAGCAGGTTGAGCGCAAAACCGGCATGGACGATAACGTAATCGCCTATTTTGGCATCGGGCAGCGCTTCGATACAAACTTCACGGACCACACCGCCAAAATCCACTTTACTCATCTTCAACCCCGGGTTATCCAGGATCTCGGTAATTTTTCCAGGAACTCCAAGACACATAATTCCTCCTGTTTCCTTTATCAGGACTAACTTTTCTGGCGAGCTGCGCTAACAGCTACCTGACCCAGCGAGATCCCGCCGTCATTGGTGGGTACCTGCCGGTGAACCAGCACCGAAAAACCGGCAGATTCCAATTTTGGAACCGCGCGGGTGAACAAATACATATTTTGCCATACTCCGCCGCTGAGCGCTATCTCATGAAGGCCAGTTTCCCTCCGTATCGCCCTGGCGGTATTCACAATCATCTCGACAAGGCCGTTGTGAAAACGAGCCGAGAGAATCCCCGTGGGAACCCCATGACGTAAATCAGCCAGAATAGCCTGCAGTACCGTCGAAATTATGATTTCATCACCGTTCAGCGGAAAATCGTAACAACCGGTTTCCTGTTCATCCGCGGTATTCTCCAGATCAATGGCGGCCTGGCCTTCATACCCGGCATGCTGACAGACTCCGATCAATGAGGAAACTGCATCAAACAGTCGTCCCATGCTGGAGGTAGAGATGGTGTTTAGATTCTTCTCCAGTTGCTGATGGAGCAAATGACGGCCGACCAGGGGCAGTGCAGATACCGGGGCGAGATCATCTGACCACTCAATGCCGGCTTTCCAGAGATATGCCAGACCGGTACGCAGCGGATGCCGGATGGCGGCGTCACCGCCGGGCAGGGGCATTTCCTGCAAGTGAAAGCGGCGTTGGAACTCTTTCGCGTTGCCAACCAGTACCTCACCGCCCCAGATGGTTCCATCCGTCCCCAGGCCGGTACCGTCCATGATCATCCCAACGGCCTTGTGGTCGTCCGCCCTCCAGCCGTTATCAGCCAGACAGGCTGCCAGGTGGGCGTGGTGATGTTGCACCTTGATCAGTGGAATATTCTCTTCACAGGCGCGCTGCTCCGCATAACGGGTGGCCAGGTAATCCGGGTGAAGGTCGCAGACAATCACCTGCGGATTGATTTTGAAGAGGCGCTCGAAATGACGGATACCACTTTCAAAAGATTGCAGTGTTTCGTAATTTTCCATATCGCCGATATGATGGCTCATAAAGGCGTATTGATCACGCGCCAGGGTGAAGGTGTTCTTCAACTCGGGGCCAACCGCCAGCACTGGCTGAACCGGATCGGCCAGCGGAATAGCATCCGGGGCATAGCCGCGCGAACGGCGGGAGAGATACTCCCTGCCGAGCGCTACCCGCGCCACCGAGTCATCGGTACGCATGTGAATGGGCCTGTCGTGGACAAGATACCCATCCGCGATGCCATCCAGATGCTGTCTGGCCTGGGCATCCTGATACGCGATAGGTTCTTCGCTCAGGTTACCGCTGGTCATCACCAATACCTCTGGAAAACCCTGTTTCGGCTCCATTAACAACAGATGCAGCGGTGTATACGGGAGCATCATACCCAAATTGTGCTGGCGAGGCGCTGCAGCCGGTGAGATGGGCGATTCTTCACGACGTTTGAGAATGACGATAGGCCGTTGGCGGGAAAGTAGCAGTTTTTCTTCTTCTGCAGATACGAAGCAGTGTTTCTTGACGGTAGCCAGATCAAAGGCCATCAGAGCGAAGGGTTTGTCTGAGCGGCGCTTGCGGCTGCGCAGAGTATCCACCGCCTCCGTGTTGAACGCATCACAGGTCAGATGATAACCGCCCAGCCCTTTGACCGCCAGGATTTTTCCTTCTTTGAGCCAGCGTCGGGCTGTCTGGATGGCCTGCTCACCGGTGACCATCTGATGGCCTTCCGCTGCAAAGCTCACTTGCGGACCGCATACCGGGCAGGCTGTGGGCTGCGCATGAAAACGCCGGTCCAGCGGGTCCTTATACTCAGCTTCGCAGTCCGGGCACATTTTAAAACCCGACATGGTGGTAAAGGGACGATCGTAGGGGATGTCCTGGATAATCGTGAAGCGCGGGCCGCAGTTGGTGCAATTGATGAACGGGTAGCGGTACCGCCGATTTTGTGGATCAAACAATTCGCGGGTGCAGTCTTCGCAGATGCATACATCCGGCGAAATGGGAACAAACTCCCCTTCGCGCGGCTGACTTTCCAGAATGCTAAAACCGGTAAACGAATCGGGTTCAACCTCTTCCACGGTCATCCGGTCGATGCGCGCCAGGGGAGGCGTCTGCTCGCGGATTTGCCTGACAAACTGGTCAAGCGCTGATGAGGTACCATTTACCTCAATTTCAACTCCGCTGGATGAGTTGAGCACCCAGCCATTGAGCTGGTTGTTCACCGCCAGTGAGTAGATAAACGGCCGGAAGCCCACACCCTGCACGATGCCGGTGATATTCAGCTTCAGGCCCTTGAGGGGGGTGGTCATCCTTTTACCTGGTTTACCCTGCTCAACAGCCAGTCGCACCATGCTTGAATGCC
>DAISXR010000008.1:0-15336 GCA_036825755.1 Anaerolineaceae bacterium | reverse complement strand
CCCGGAGAGGCCATCATGTTGATGCCAAAAATGTGTTTTTCATCCAGTAACTGCCGGTTGTTCGCAGCCAGTTGGTCATTGGCGTTGAAGATTTTTTCGACGATCTGCACTCTGGAGGTTGACATGGTACTCCTTATTTCTCGATTTGTATGCTGTCGAGGTAGAATTCCTCTCCGGCAACGATTTTAAGATTAACACTCCCACAGGAGGGGCATGGCGCGATTTCGCGCCCCGGGACATACTCTGTCTGGCAGTCATTGCATAAAAAGATAGCCATCTTGCGGTTGAAATGAAGCTGCGATGACTCGCACAGGGTATCTTTGCTGATGATTTCCCAATAGAATTGAACCGAATCATCAACGATGCTGGAAAGCTGCCCGATGACCAAATGTACATCCGTTACCCGCATCGCCCCGGCTTTCTGGGCATGGGTAAGGGCAATATTGAGGATATTTTCGGTTACGCTGAGTTCGTGCATGGCCTTTATATTATACTTAAATTGTCCGAATTAGCACGGATATACGTCATAAAAAAAACCGGCTTTAATCACCAGCCGGTTTGGTTGTGTCCTCGCCGGGAGTCGAACCCGAACCTCATGCTCCGGAGGCATACGTTCTATCCATTGAACTACGAGGACAATTCAACAGCCCCAATTCTACCACGATCCAGCCGGTCAGGAAGGGAGCGGGTCGAAAATAATCTTCTCCCTTTGCAGATGAACTTCGTTAAGATCTATCTCCAGTACGCGCAGCACTTCTTCCGGCCGACCGGTGGCACCGGGCCTCGCCGAAAGGGTCATACGCAGGCAGGCGATTTCTGAGTCAGGTTGCTGTTCAATCGAGCAGTATTCGATCAACGGGCGCAGATCGTACTGCTTGCCGCGCCGTTCCAGCATAATGGACGAAGCAGCCATCACTTCAGCCAGCTTGGCTTTTATTTTCTCCACATCCATTCCGGCTGGGAGCATCACAATGGTTTCGGTAGAATGCAGGCGGCTTTGCAGGGAGGGTTCATTCTCTGCCACGTAGGTTAAATTCAGGATATCAATACCGGGGTGGTTTACCTGTTCAATGCGATTTTGCAGATCGGCCGGTTCGTAATACTGTTCCAGCCAGAAATCAACATATTCGGCACGGCTGGTCATCCCCAACGGCAAGGGGCAGGCCAGTTGAATTTTTGGCTGAGGGTGAAAACCCTGGCTGTACTCGATCGGCAGCAGGGCACGCCGCAGTGTCCGTTCCCAAATTTTCTGGATATCCAACGTGCCGGTATATTGGAGCTGAGCGTTCTTTGTGTGATGAATGCGAATACGAGGCATGTCAGCTTTCCTTCACCACGCCGGCTTCCGCCGGGTCGGTGCATTTCCATAATTGGGTAGGGTGATCCTTGCGATCCTGCGCGAATGCAGTAAAAATTCCGCAGGCATGGCACTGCCGGGCGCAGTCATCCGATGTGATCTGGTTCTGGCTGTTGAGGTATTCGCGTTGCAGGAATTTTCGGTTCACACCCGTGTCAATATGATTCCAGGGGAAGGCCTCATCCAGATTACGTGTTCGCTCAGCATAGAAGGCGGGATCCAACTGGTTTTCGGCAAAGGCCTGATCCCAGGCTGAATATGAGGTCTGGTCCTGCCAGGCATCAAATTTGGCGCCATGCTTCCAGGCTGAGAGGATCACGCCGGCCAAACGCCGGTCTCCGCGAGAGAGAGTGGCTTCCAGGCGGGTTTCGCGTGGATCCGTCCAATTCAATTTCAAGCCGGGTCCTCGCATCTCACGCCGCAGCAGATCCTGCTTTGCTTTGATACTTTCCTGATTATCGCAGGCAGCCCATTGAAAGGGCGTATGCGGTTTTGGAACAAAGGTGCTCACGCCTGCATTCAATTTTGCCCGCCGACCTATGGTGCGGAAGCCGATATCGCGGATGGTTTTGCATAATTCGATAATAGCCTGAACGTCTTCCAGGGTTTCAGATGGGTGCCCAATCATGAAATACAGTTTCAGGGTTGGCCAACCGCGCCGGTAGATCTCTTCGGCGGTGGAAAGAAGCTGTTCCACGCTGAGCGGCTTATTGATGGTGCTGCGCATCCGTTCACTGGCGGCTTCAGGCGCCAGCGTAAAGCCACTGGAGCGAGCCTCTTTCAGCTTTTCCATGATCTCCACTGAAAAGCTCTCGATACGCAATGATGGGAGCGAGACGCGCAGATGCTGATCACCATAACGGCGGCTGATCTCATCAATCAATTCATTGATTTTCGTATAGTCAGAGGATGAGAGACTGAGGAGAGCCACTTCCTCAAAACCGGTATGCGTAAGGGATTGCTGAATGGCGTCGATGACAGCAGACACACTCCGTTCACGCACCGGGCGGTTGACCATACCGGCGTGGCAAAAACGGCAGCCGCGTGAGCAGCCGCGCATAATCTCAACCGAGATACGGTTATGCACTACATCGATGGATGGAACCAGGAAGCGGGTAGGAGGCGGCGGCAATACCGCAACCATGCGCTTTTGAATTTTTTGCGGTACCCGCGGGTCATCCGGGATCAAAGTGGAAAAAACGCCATCATCGCGGTATGCAGGGTGGTAAAGACCGGGTACATAGACACCGGGAATCTCAGCCAGCCTGCGCAACAAGTCAGCGCGTGAACCATGACTGGATTTCCATTCCTTATGTACATCGAGGATATTGTGGATCATTTCCTCACCTTCGCCGATCGCAAAGGCGTCAATAAACTCAGCCATCGGCTCAGGGTTGTATGTGGCGTGACCGCCGGCAATTACCAGCGGATGGCTCTCGTTTCGCTCGCGGGCAATCAGCGGGATTTGAGCCAGATCCAGGATGTTGAGCGCATTGGTATACAGCGTTTCATACGGGAGCGTGAAAGCGATGATGTCAAAATCGCCGAGGGCGCGCTTGTTTTCCAATGAAAACAACGGGACTGCATCCTGGCGAAGCAATGCTTCCATATCATGCCAGGGAGCATAAGCGCGCTCGGCCAGGGCATCCTCACGGCGGTTGATCTCATCATAGAGAATGGTGATCCCGAGATTGGAGATACCCAGATCATACAGGTCGGGAAAAACCAGCGCTGTTCTGGAAGAGGTTTGATCCCAGTTTTTTGCAATCTGGTTGTACTCCCCGCCTACATAACGCCCGGGTTTTTCAACCTTTAATAAATTCTTTTCAAGCCAGTCTGATACACTCGTGTGGTTGTTCAAATAATCTCCAAACTCATTTCAAGATAAGTCAGCCTGCGGACCTATAGCAGGCCTTTATAACTGCCGCCGTCAACGGTTAGCATCACACCGGTGATGTAAGAAGCCAGCGGGGAAACCAGAAATACGGCGGCGGCGGCAAACTCTTCCGGTGTGGCCATACGCCCGAGGGGTGAGTCCTGAGCCTGCGCGGAGATCTCATCCTGCACCGAGGTGCCTTTTTGTTCCGCACGTTTCTCCATCAGATAGGTCACGCGCTCCGTTTGCGTCCAGCCGGGCAGGATGGAGTTGAAACGGATGCCTTCATGGCCCAGTTCCAGCGAAAGCGATTTTATGAAACCTACCGTGGCGGCTCGCGCCGAGGTGGACAAAATCAGATTGGGGATGGGCTGTTTGACACTGTAAGACGTAATCGCAAGCACGGCCGGCGTGGAGGACTGACGCAGGAAGGGCAGCGCGGTGCGGATCATGCGCACATGGGAGAGAAAATTCCCTTCCAATGCATTGTGCCAGTCGGCATCGGTGAAGGTTTCAAATTTCCCGGAAGGCGGTCCGCCGGTGTTGGTGATGAGCACATCCAGCCGACCCAACTGGCTGACCACCTGGTTGATTATCTGATCCGAGTAAACCGGATTGACCACATCGCCAGCGAATGGATACACATTACCGCCGGTCTGGGTGCGGATTTTCTCGGCAGCCTGGTTGATTCTCGTCTCATCCCGGCTGTTCATGGCAACCAGAGCGCCTTCAGCGGCAAGCATACGGGCTGTTTCAAATCCCAGCCCCTTGCTGGCGCCGGTGATCAAAACCACTTTATCTTTCAGCTTTAGATCCATATTTCCTCCCTGTCATAGTATTTCAATGTGGTGGTCTGATACGATGATGTGATGATAATGGGTCATCACGTATTGATACACGTTTTGGAGCACGCTTTCACAATGAGAGGGCTCGCTGCTGACCACGCTAAACCCAATCAGGCTTTCCTGCCAGTTGTCCTGCAATCCAATTTCAGCGGCTGATATTTTGAACTCATTTTGTATATGGGTCAAAATCGGTTTGACGACGCTACGTTTTTCTTTCAGCGAATGGCTTTCCGGGATGTGAAAATAGGTCGTCAGTAGACCAACGCCGATGGAGATGGATTGATTGAACAGATTTGTCTTCATGATCGTGACCGTTTTGTATTATATCAATTTATAGGCTGACGGCTCCCCCAGACCCAGGGAAGGACAACATGATCTTAGCCTTGCAGATTGCATGGGTGAAGTGTAAAATCTTCGGATACAAACGGATGGAAAATACTATGACAGATGTCGAAAAAGAATACCAGGAAGCCCTGGATTATCTGTACAGTTTTATTGATTACAGTCTGACCCGTTCTTTCAGGTACACGCCTGAAAAATTTGATCTGGGCCGCATGTACGCTTTTATGGAACTGTTAGGGAATCCGCAAAAGGATTTCAAGGTCATCCATATTGCAGGAACCAAAGGCAAAGGCAGCGTATCCGCCCTGATCGCCAACTCACTTGAGATGGCCGGTTATAAGGTGGGTTTTTACACCTCACCGCATCTGCATGATTACTGCGAACGAATCCGGGTCAACCGTCAGCCGATCTCCCACGCCAAATTTGTGGAAATCATTCAACAGTTGAAACCGATCATCGAACAGGCGCCCGGGATCAGTTCCTTTGAACTCACCACAGCGATTGGCTTTCTGTATTTTTCGATGATGAAGGTAGATGTGGCTGTGATTGAGGTAGGGCTGGGCGGCCGGTTGGATGCAACTAATGTGGTCACCCCGCTTGTTTCCGTGATCACCTCGCTGTCCCTCGATCATGTCAATGTGCTGGGCGATACACTGGCCCAGATCGCATTTGAAAAGGCCGGTATTATCAAAGAAGGACGCCCGGTGGTAGTGGCACCGCAAAAAGAAGAAGCCCGGCGAGTGGTGGAACGTATCTCCCAGGAACGTCACGCTGAACTCACCCAGGTGGGCCGGGATACCCTGTTTGCACCTCGCTCACGCTCGTTTGCCGGTCAATCATTTTTGATGTGGACTGCTGAAGAACAGGATATGATCGTGGAATACATGGCTTCACCGGGGCATATGGATTGGGAACCGGTTAAGCTGGAGATCCCGTTGCTGGGTTATCACCAGGTGGAGAACGCCGCGACCGCTTACACGGTTTTGCAGACGGCTTCACAAAACGGGCTGCCTGTCACCGATGAGGCAATCCGCAAGGGTTTTGCCAGCGTGCAGTGGCCCGGCCGGTTTGAAGTGTTCCGCAAACAGCCGCCTGTTATCATAGACTCCGCACACAATCAGGATTCAGCATTACGGCTGCGGCTGGCGATAGATGACTATCTGCCTGGTAAACCGGTGATCCTGGTATTTGGTGCCTCGGAAGATAAAGACATTCACGGTATGTTTACCGAATTGCTGCCACGGGTGACCTGCGTGATCGCCACCCAATCGATCCATCCGCGCGCGATTGACGCCGATGCGCTGGTGAATATGGCGCAGCAGTTTGGCTGCATGGCAAAAGCTGTGGTACCGGTGGAAAAAGCGATCCGTACCGCACTTGAAATGGCCGGTGATGAATCGGCTGTGGTGGTGGCGGGTAGTATCTTTATCGCGGCCGCGGTGAGAGAAGAATTATTCAAATTGTCGGAAGAATTCCATTTGGAAACAATACAGGAACCGGCATTCTATCTGACGGGTAAAAAAGGTGATGGATGAGATCGAGCGACTGGTTTCCCGGGGGTGACAATTCAGAGGATATTACCTCCTCACTGCATCAACGCACCGAAGAGGTGTATCAAATACCGGACAGCGTACCGAATAAAAAGGGTTACATAGAAGCCCCGGTGCTCATCCTGAATGAGATCATCGTTTTACCCAAAATGATTTCACCGATCATGGTATCGCCGGGATCGAACCTGCTGGCAATTCAGGAAGCGCAACACAACTATCAAACGCTGGTTTCTCTGGTGCTGAAAAACCCGGATTCCGATGAATTGACCATCGATTCGTTTCTGCCGGTTGGCGTGGAGATGGCCGTAGGGCGTCTCATCAACCTGCCGGATGGAAACAGCTCCGCTCTGGTTCAAGGACGCCGTCGTTTGCAGATTGTCGCCTTCACGCAAACCGAGCCGTATCTACGCGTCCGCTGTCGCCTGTTCGATGAAAAGATGGTCATCGACAATGAGGCTGAGGCGCTGATGCGGGCTACCCGCGACCTGTTTGAAAAGTGCATTCAGTTTGATCGCAGCCTGCCGGAAGAGGCGCATCTGTTCGCCATGAACATCAACGAGCCCGGCTGGCTGGCGGATATGGTTGCCACTGCCATCTCTCTTCCCATCACGGACCGGCAACAGCTTTTGCTGGAAACTGATCCGCTGGAGCGGCTGAAATTGTTGAATAATCTGCTGGCCCAGGAACTGGATTTGCTGCAGTTGGAAGACAAAATCCAGTCACAGGTACAGAGCGAAGTGGATAAAAACCAACGTGAATTTTACCTGCGCGAGCAACTGAAAGCCATCCAGAATGAACTGGGTGAAGGCGATGTATGGAGCCGCGAAGTCATCGAGATTCGCGAAAAACTTTCCAAAAAGATGCTGCCGCAGGAAGTCAACGCGGCGGTGCAGAAGGAAATTGAGCGTCTGACGCAGATGCCCCCCATGACGCCTGAGGTGGGGATCATTCGCACCTACATCGACTGGATCCTGGAACTGCCCTGGCATGAAGTGACTGAGGACAACCTGGATGTGAACCATGCCAAGAAAATTCTGGATGATAATCATTACGCCCTGATCGAAGCCAAAGACCGTATCCTCGAATATATCGCGGTGCGCAGTCTGAAACCCAAGCGCGCACGCCAGCCCATCCTGTGTTTTGTCGGCCCTCCAGGAACCGGCAAGACCTCACTCGGGAAATCCATCGCCGACGCGCTGGGCAGAAAGTTTGTCCGCCTGTCGTTGGGCGGTGTGCGAGATGAGGCGGAAATCCGCGGACACCGGCGTACTTATATTGGTGCCATGCCCGGGCGTATCATTCAAACCATGAAACGGGCGAAAACCATGAACCCGCTGTTCATGTTGGATGAGATAGACAAGCTGGGAGCTGATTTCCGGGGTGACCCGGCTTCAGCGTTACTAGAAGTGCTGGATCCGGAACAAAACTCGGCCTTTTCGGACCATTATCTGGAGCTTGATTACGATCTTTCCAACGTGATGTTTATCACCACGGCTAATACGCTGGGGTCGATCCCGCCCGCGTTGATCGACCGCATGGAATTGATCGAATTTCCCGGTTACTACGAAGAGGAAAAGCTGGAGATCGCAAGTCGGTTTCTCATTTCTCGTCAACTGGCTGAA
This sequence comes from Anaerolineaceae bacterium, assembly GCA_036825755.1. Classification (GTDB taxonomy): domain Bacteria; phylum Chloroflexota; class Anaerolineae; order Anaerolineales; family Anaerolineaceae; genus JAJFTV01. The sequence goes on along the minus strand of DAISXR010000008.1, from coordinate 7,744 downwards.
AGCAGTCTTGAACCCAACGAGGTCAACATTTCAGAACCCGGGATTCGAAAACTGATCCGCGAATATACCTATGAAGCAGGCGTTCGTAACCTGGAACGGGAGATTGGTAAAATCTTCCGCAAGACTGCCCGGTTGAAATCGGAGAAAAAGCATTATCACAAACGCATCACCGAAGCCCAGATCGAGAAATTCCTTGGTCCGCCCGATTTTCAGATGATGGAAGCGGAAAAGCAGGATGAGATTGGGGTTGCCACAGCTATTGCCTGGACCGAGAGCGGCGGCGAGATCATGCCGGTTGAAGTTCTGCTAATGGACGGTAAAGGCAGCCTGCAAATCACCGGCCAGGTGGGCGATATCATGCAGGAATCCGCACAGGCAGCCCTGTCCTATCTAAAATCGCGGGCCAGCGAATTGGGGATCGACCCGGATGTGTTTGAGCAACTTGACGTGCATATTCACGTGCCGGAAGGGGCTATTCCCAAAGACGGACCCAGCGCTGGTATCACTATCGCCTCGTCGTTGATTTCCGCATTCACCCTACGCAAGATTTACAAGCACGTTGGTATGACGGGTGAGATCACCCTGCGCGGCAAGGTCCTGCCGGTGGGCGGCATCCGCGAGAAAGTGCTGGCGGCCCATCGCTCCGGGCTGAAAATGGTTCTCATGCCGGAACGCAATAAAAAGGATTTGAACGAAATCCCCAAGAAGGTGCGGGATGACATGCAAATCGTGTTTGTCTCGCATATGGATCAGGTGCTGGAACTGGCGTTGGAGCCGGCTGCCGAGAAAAAGGTAACCCGTACCGCGAAAAAGAAAACCTCTACCAAGGAAGATTCTACCAAGGAAGCCTGAGCCTCAATGAATTAGTAAAGCACTTGATTGAAGGGAACGATTACTTGATTTATTGCAATCCTTAAATCACGTTGCTTTGACCTTGAGATCAACCATTTACGCGGTAAGCAGCGTTTATCAAGTGTGACCGAGGCTATGGTCTTGCTCGATATGACCTGTTGTGCCTGTCAACCATTTCAAACTTCATAGGAGATTTTCATGAGCTCTGCATCGCTTTTATCGGATACGGATCGCACCCAACTGGACGAAGCCCTGATTACAGGAATCGTGATGGGTTTACCGGGTCTTTCCGTCGCATTTAGTAACGAATCGGGTCTACTGTGGACGGGCACGGCCGGCTATCGCGACGTTGTCCGGAAAGAACCTGTCGAACTGGATACCCGTTTTGGCATTGGCAGTATTACGAAGACCTTTGTATCCGTGGTGATCCATCAGCTTGCTCAGGAAGGCAGGCTGGATTTCGGTAAACCGGTCACGTATTACGTGAAAGATTCGGTTGTTGGACGTATCCCCAATGCCGGCACAGCCTCTCTGAGACAGCTCCTCAACCATACCAGCGGTATCCCTACATGGGAGTTCCAGCCGGATTGGATCCCTTGCGGGCGCGGCAGCCGGATCACAGCCGGTCATATATGGGGTAAGACCGAGACTCTGGATTATATTGCTGATGGTAAAGCAACGGCAACAAACGAACCCGGGGCAAGTTATGCCTACTCCAACACCAACTATACCCTGCTCGGTCTGGTGGTTGAGGCTGTAACTGGTAACGAACTGACTGCAGAGATCCGCCGCAGGATTCTGGAGCCTCTGGGTATGAAAAATACCTTCATGGAGTCATTTGAGCCGGTTCCGGGCGGGATTGCCCATCACTATCATTACGCCACGCCGGCTTTTGTGCGTGACGCCGGCCTGCACCCGAACTTTTCTGAAATCCGGCCTTACATGATTGAATCCACGATTGGCAACCTTTCACCCGAGTGGGCTGCCGGCGGCATCGTTTCAACACCCAGTGACCTGGTGCGGTTTGGACGAGCTTTGCGGGACGGCGCGCTTCTCTTGCCCGAGATGCAAAAAGAGATGTTTACCTTTCGGCCATCTGCGAATAATGAGGGCCGGGAATACATGCAAGGTATCGCGAGAACTCCTGACATGTTCGACTCGATGTCTCTGATCGGTCACTCAGGTGGAACACTCGGGTTTTCATCCATCCTGTATTGGTTTGAAGACATCGATCTGATCGTTTCCGCATCGGTCAATGTGGGGGGTATGCACAGTGGTCTGAACCCGTCTCCATTTTCTCTATTTAATAAAAACATATTGCTTCCCATGGCGATAAAGGTCCAGCAGATATGCAGTGAAAAGACACCTGACTAATCGTAAGTTTCAGATCATGAAGTGATTTTCACCAGGACTATTCCATCCATTAACCAAAAAAAACTGGCAGATGACGCCAGTTTTTTTGAATTCAAGATGTAACTATCGATTTTCGGTGGGTGAGCCGATGGCCGTGGTGGTGCGAAGAGTTTGAATGCCGTTGCGGATCTGGTTGAGAGCGCGTTCCATTTCAATTTCAAGGTTTGCCAAGGATTGCAGCGCGTACTCATCAGCTTCACGGCGGGTTTGATCGCTATCCAGGCGGGCCTGTTCGATAATCTGATCCGCTTTCTTTTGGGCAGCCAGAACAATTTCATCCTGATCGACGATTTGCTTTCCTTTTTCACGCGCCAGCATGATGGTGCGATTGGCTTCTTCCTGCGCCTGGGCGAGCATCCGGTCACGCTGCGCGATCAACTGCTGTGCTTTTTTGATCTCATCCGGGATGGATACCCGCATTTGATCGATGATGTCAAGCATGCGATCTTCGTCGATGATGACATTATGTGTAAAAGGAATAGAGCGACTTTCGTTGAAAAGCTCTTCTAATCGATCAACAAGATGAAGGATATCCATACAGGCCTCCTGATTTTTATCAATCCAAAAAGATGCAATAATCAGGCCAACATCCTGAAGGTTTAATCTCTCAGCGAGGATCCAATCACCTGCTGGCCGCTGCCCAGTTCATCAAATCGATCATGAAGGGCTTTCTCGACAAACCTGGATACCATGCTGCTCACATTTCCACCCAGGGCGGCAATTTCCTTCACGGTTGAGGATGAAAGGAAGGTATGTTCCTCGTTGGTGATGAGCATGATGCTCTCGATCTCGGGGGCTAAACGGTGATTTGCCAGCGCCATCCGGAATTCCATTTCATAATCCGAGAAGACGCGCAAACCGCGCACCAGAACCTGCGCGCCAATTTGCCGGCAAAATTCCACGGTGAGCTGGTTGTAGCCGGTAACGACGATGTTGGAATGATTGGAAAAGGTGCGTTTAACGAGATCGATGCGTTCTTCAGGGGTGAAGAGCAGGGATTTGACCGGTTTATCGTATACAGCAATGATCAGTTCATCGAACAATCGGGCGGCCCGTACCGCAATATCGATGTGACCGTAATGGATGGGATCAAAAGTGCCTGGAAAAACTGCTTTTACCATTTTTAGCTGATGTCTCCCTGGCCTTCGTTCCAATGCAGACGGACGAGAGGCCTGATATTCTTATTTTCCGGTTTGCTCAGGTCGGGATCTGCCTTGAATACTTCAGCGGCATAATGACGAGCCTGTTCGATTAACTGGATATTGCTTAAAGATGCCATGCGTAAATTGGAATAGCCTGACTGCCGTACGCCCAAAAATTCACCCGGGCCGCGTTGAGCCAGGTCTTTTTCAGCCAGGACAAAACCATCGTTGGTGGAGGCCATCGCGATCAGACGTTCATTTTCAACCGCATCGACATTTTCAGGGATCATCAGACAGTACGCTTTGTCCTGTCCGCGGCCGACACGCCCGCGGAATTGATGCAGTTGGGCCAGGCCAAAGTGATCCGCCCCTTCAATCAGCATGACCGTGGCATTGGGGATGTCTACACCGACTTCGATGACCGAGGTGGAGACCAGAATATCCAGCTCCCGGTCACGAAAGGCGGTCATGATGCGGTCTTTGTCTTCCTGGTTCATACGGCCGTGAATTAACCCCACACGTTCATGCGAGAAGATTTCATCCTTCAGGCGCTGATGCTCGTTGACGGCAGCCTTTGATTCCTCAACATCCTCATCTTCTTCGACCAGCGGGTAAATGACAAACGCCTGTTTCCCGGCCTGTACCTGTGAGCGAATCAGGGTATAAGCGCGTTCGCGTTCCAGCGGGTGGAGCAGATGGGTTTCCACTGCCTGCCTGCCGGCCGGCATTTCGTCGATCACTGACAGATCCAGGTCGCCGTACACGGTGAGAGCTAACGAGCGAGGAATGGGGGTAGCGGTCATCACCAGCAAATGCGGATTAACGCCTTTAGAGCGCAGCTGTGCGCGCTGTTTTACCCCAAAGCGATGCTGCTCGTCGATGACGGCCAGTTGGAGGTTGGAGAACTGCACAACATCTTCCAGGATGGCGTGGGTGCCGATGATCAATTTGATTTCACCGCTGGCCAGTCCTGACAGGATCTCCTCACGTTCGGAAGCGGGGGTATCTCCGATCAGCAGGCGAATGGAGGAGGACGGCAGGAGTTGGAGCGAACCTTCCTGTTCGACGGAAAAAAGACGCTGGAAAGTCTTGTAATGCTGCTCTGCCAGAATACTGGTAGGCGCCAGAATGGCAGTTTGGGCGTTGTTCTGGATGACCACTGCGCAGGACAGGCCTGCAACGACAGTTTTGCCAGAGCCTACGTCGCCCTGCAGAAGCCGGTTCATAGGGATCCCCGAAGAAAGGTCCGCGCGGATTTCCTGCAGCGATTTTGTTTGAGCCTGCGTCAGCGGATAAGGCAGTTTGCTGATCGTCTCATCCAGCCATTCATCGGAAACGTAAAAAGATTGGGCAGTATTGCTTTTCCATTTATATTTTTGCTGTAAAGCCCCGATTTGCAGCAAGAAAATCTCGTCAAAGGCCAGGCGGTGCTGTGCTTTATCAAGCTTTTCCATGGAATTGGGGAAATGGATTTGCGACAGCGCTGTGCGCATATCCATCAAATCGGCGGCGTTGCAAATCCAATCCGGCAGATAATCGGTCACTCGGGCGGACCAGTAGGTGACAGTTTTATAGATAATATTCCGCAAACCGCGTTGTTTCAAATCAGCGGTCAGTGAATACACCGGCACGATGCGGTTGGTATGCAGTTGCTCCTTCTCAAGTTTCTCCCATTCAGGATTATTGATCGTCAGGCGGCCCAGATAACGATCTACCTTGCCTGACACCACAATTTGGATATCCGGTTTGATGGTGTTCTCAAGATAAGGTTGGTTGAACCATGACAGCCGTAAAAATCCGGTCCCATCCGTCATCACGGCCTCGGTAAGGCTGATGCGGGGATTTTTTGTGGGTCGGCTGGCGATGCTTTTGATGGTACCAATCGCGGTGACTTCTTTGCCGTATTCCAGTCGGTTGATGGGCTGTAAATTGCTGAAGTCATCATACCGGCGCGGGTAGTAGTTGAGCAGATCCTTGATGGTGGTGATGCCCAGTTTCCCCAATTTTTCAGCGATACTGTCTCCGACCCCGGTAATGGTCGTTACCGGTGCCAGAAGCATTTTGTTGTACAGAACCTCGTTATCGATGAAGGATTCAGCTTTCTTGAATGGAGCTTTCTCTCTTGCGGGCTGATTTTCCTGAAATGCCTGTCTCTCTCGGAACGACGATGGTTCGCCAGACGGATCCTGCTTATCACTGGATGCCTCGACCGTAGGGTTAACGACCCTGGCGATGTCACTCACCACACGAACCGATGTGCTGGGGGGATTGCGGCGGATCAGTTCCAGAATATCATTGATCGTTTTGGCCCGATTTTCCCCATCCTGGGTGTTGTAATTCTGGATTTTTTCCGTGATGGTCTCTATGAGATGTTCATCCAGTTGTTCGCGACGGGCTTCTTCAACCCAGACAGGCAGAATTTTTTCAAATCCGCCCACGACGGCCCGGTCGTCATAATGACGTTTGGCTTCGAGCAATGCAAATTTATAGAGTTTTTCAAGGGAAGAAGGCATGGGTCTATTTTACCGCAAACTGTCCTCAAGGATTATCAGGCAGGAGGTGAGAGGTCCAAAGATGGCAGCCAGGGGCAGGTTGATGATATTGTTTGATAGGGCGGCTTCAGAAAAAGTTGGAGCGATTGAACCAAAGAAACTTCTGGTTTCTCCAAAATTGGGGCTGGCAGATTGAACATACCCTACATGCTCAATCTGATCAAACTCTTCTAAAAATTCCTGGAAGTACAACAGCGCCTGACGGACGCTGTTGACCTTTTCGATAGGGGTCAATCGGCCTTCCTCCAGCGTAAATATCGGTACAATGCCCAACATTTCACTGATGACCGATTGAGCCTGATCCAGAAATCGGTTGCGATGCAAGTAGGAGAGACCCGGTGTGCAAAACAGCGTATAAAGGCGCGGGATCAAACTTCGGACCATGTGGTTGATTTCATCCGCGTCTTTTCCGGCCTGCGCGGCGGTAAACACTCTTTCAATGAGCAGCCCCAGACCCACTGAGGTGGTCATGGAATCAATCACCTGTAGATTGACTTTTCCTTTGACGCTGTCGGCTGCCTCAAGCGCATTGGCGTAAGCTCCGCATATTTCATTGGAGAGAAAAATGGCAAAGATGGTTTCATACTGGTCAGCCAGTTGCCAGAAACACTGCCGAAATGCTCCAACATCCGGGGCGGAGATCAACGGCGTATCGCCTTCGGGAATGAAGACCGGCAATTGCCTGGGCTTGAGTGCATCGATCCCATTGGGCGCGAACTCACTCCCCGCATATTGGAACGGCACCACATGAATGTGGTTGCTGCCGGTAAAATGCGGTTTTGGAAATTGCGCTGTTCCGTCGGTAACGATGCAAATTTCCTTCATACCAGTTGATTTCAGGCGCCTTTTATTCAATCGCGATAATGAAATGGTAGTGCGGCTGTCCGCCCTCCAGAACCTCAATTTCATGATCCGGATAACGGCTCTGGATTTTTTCCACCAACGGATCGACCTCCGATGTGGTTAAGCCGTTCCCATAAAACAGGGTGATGCGTTCGCGCTGGTCTGTATCTGCTTTTTCGAGCAATTGAATGATGGCGTCGGGGAGTGAATTAGAGGCCGCAACCAGTTTTCCATCCAGCAGAGCGATCACTTCACCGGTTTTTACATCCACCCCATTTATTTCCACATCACGCGTGGCGATGGTGATTTCGCCTGTTTGCGGCTCTTTCAGGGCATCTTTCATATGCTTGACCACCAGATCAAAATCACCGTCCGGGAGCAATTGGAGAATGGCTGACAGACCTTGCGGAATGCTGACACTGGGGATCACAGCAACATTTTTATCGGTCGCCTGCACAGCAGCGTTGGCCGCAAAAACAATATTCTTGTTATTCGGCAAAATGATGATCTTATCAGTGGGAAGATCTTTGAACGAGTTGACGATTTCCTCGATACTGGGGTTCATGGTTTGTCCGCCTTCGACAATGGCGGTGACGCCCAGGCTGGCAAAGATGCGTGAAATTCCCTCACCCGGTGATACAGCCACACAAGCGATCTGACCGGGTTCGATGGGAACAAATTCCAGCTTGCTTTTACTGTTTTTCTGCTGCTCCATCTGATCGAGCAGGTTCTCGATGGCTACTTTAGTCACCTGCCCAACGCTCATGACATAATCAATAGGCATGTAGCGGTTTTCGGTGGGTACATGGATGTGCATCCGGTAGAATTCGTCCCCTTCGGCGATCTGGATCGAATTGCCAATCTCGGACAGTCGCTCATGAAAATCATCCAGATTGAATGATGTCCCGGGTCTGAAGTCCACCACCACTTCGAAATCCTGTC
>DAISXR010000007.1:59739-63629 GCA_036825755.1 Anaerolineaceae bacterium | reverse complement strand
CATCCCCAACCCACACCTATTGATTATCTGCCCACCCTTTCCAAAGAACTGGGCGTGGAACTGTATATCAAGCGCGATGATCTGACCCCCTACGGCGCGGGCGGGAACAAGTTGCGCAAGCTGGAATACCTGCTCTACGAAGCTCAACAAAAAGGCGCTACCACGCTGCTGACCGTGGGCGGCGCACAAACCAATCACGGGCGTCTCACGGCTGCCGTGGCTGCCAAATTCGGGATGAAATGCGTGATCGTGTGCATGGATGATTACCCCGGAGAGGTGAGCGCCAACATTCTGCTGGATACCATTATGGGCGCGGAAGTGGTGCTCAAAAAGGACGACGGGGGTGACCCCGCGCTGCAGTCAGCCGAAACGATTGCGGCGGTGAAGGCTCGTTATGAAGCCGCCGGCGAGGTGGTGTATGAGATCCCGGTGGGCGGCTCCAACACCGTGGGGCTGATGGGTTACTACGATTGCGCTGAAGAAATCACCGCCCAGGCCAAAGAGATGGGGCTGGAAGATGCCACCGTCGTGACGGGTGTGGGCAGCACCGGCACTTATATGGGTCTTTTCTGCGGCCTGCTCAATGAGCATTCACCGCTCAAGCTGCTGGGTATTGCCATTTCACCTTTCACCGAGGAGAAGGAGCAACGCGTCATGGATCTGTTCCACCAGGCCAAACAGGAATACGGCTATACGGTGGATGTGACCCCTGAGGATTTCCATATTGAAAAAGGGTACACGCGCGGTGCGTACAATAATCCGCACCCGGCGGTGCGTGAGGCTATCTATCGTATGGCACGCGCCGAGGCGATTATTCTGGATCCCTGCTATACCGGCAAGATGTTCGCCGGGCTGCTGGAGATGATTGCCGAGGGCAAGATTAAGAAAGGCGAAAAGTTGATCCTGCTGCACACCGGCGGGATGCCGGGCCTGTACACCAAACATCACCGGGTCGAGCTGGAAAAAGATCTGCTGCCATTGGTGACCATTCTGGACTGACCTTTCATAGCTTTCACAATACATAATATAGCCGCCGTTCCACAAGCAACGGCGGCTTTCAATATCCATTCGGCAGCACAGATAGGTCAACAGGTTTTTGCATTCCCGGGTAAAATTGGTCATCACTTTACTAAATACTATTGAAATAATGGTTGAATCACAAATTGAGTATCTGCACCCATTAAGAGGTTACTATGCCAGGTTTTACACCGGGGCGGCGCTGGCAGCCCGCCTATTTTCCTTTTCAAAAGACCAGTTTGCCTCACCGGATTTTAGAAGCCGTTGAACGGATAGTCAAGGGTGCTTTGTTTGGCTGCCGCATGTGCGGAAATTGTCTGCTGCAGGAAACCGCCTTTATATGCCCCATGGAATGCCCAAAAGGATTGCGCAATGGACCGTGCGGCGGCTCCACCCCGGAACACTGTTATGTCGACCCTACCCGGCCTTGCATCTGGTACCAAATTTATTCACGGGCTGAAAAAATGGGCCAGGCAGACCGGTTAATGGAAATCCTACCCCCGCTGGATTGGGATCGGGTGGGGATTGACCAGTGGTACGAGTTGTATAAGTTTTGGAAGGAAAAGGGCGGGGTCAAAGCCACGCTGCAGGTACTCAAACAACCGCCGGCTGAACGAAAACAGGCTTACGAACAGTTTTTGTATGATTACCGGCAGCCTTCCTGGTGGAAAGGCGATGCGCTGCCGCACCCCTGCACCCGCTGCGAACCTGCCTCGGGATTGCAGGAGAAACTGATGCGGGGCCAGTTTGTGGTCACGGCTGAGGTCTCGCCGCCCATCACCGCCGCGCCGGATGACATGTCGAAAAAGTTCAATCTGCTGCGCGATTTTGTGGATGCGGTCAATTTCACCGATAACCCATCCGCCGCCTCGCGCATGTCGCCGCTGGCCTGCTCGGTGCTGTGCATGCAGAATGGGTTGGAACCTATCATGCAGATTGCCGCGCGCGATTACAATCGTATGGGCGTCCAATCCACCGTATTGGGGGCAGCGGCTCTGGGTGTTCGCAACATCCTGTGCCTGTCCGGCGACCATTCCAGCCTGGGGCCCATGCCGCACAGCCGTATGGATATCTGGGATATCGATTCCATCCAACTGATCTGGATGCTGCGCAGAATGCGCGATGAAGGTCACTTTTTGGATGAGCGAGAAATCAAGGTGACCCCATCGGTGTTCATCGGTGCGGCAGGCTCACCCAACTCGTCCACGCTGCCCATTCAGGCGCAGCGGGAAACCAAAAAGGTGAATGCCGGGGCGCAGTTCTTCCAGACCAATTTGATCTATGACGTTGACCTGTTTGAACGCTATCTGGCGATGCTGGATCGGGCTGGCATTCTGGACAGAGTGTATATACTGGCCGGTGTATCGCCCATCCGCAGCCTGAAGGCTGCCCAGATGATGAACAAAGTGCCCGGCATCAAAATCCCTGACAAGGTGATCAAGCGGTTGGAGAACGCCAGCGATGCGAAGGAAGAGGGTATTCAGATAGCCATGGAGATCATCGACCGGGTGAAAGGTCTGCCGGGTGTCAAAGGGGTTCACTTTATGGCAGTAGGCTGGGAGTCGATTGTACCGCGTATGGTGCAGGAAACCGGTCTGCAGGATCTCCGAAAAACAGCCTGAGCCTTCCTCTTTATGGAATCTGTGAAGTATTTTCGGATTCCCACTGGTATAGCACATCTTCGGGTAAAGTGACCATACCGGATGGCGTCATTTTGCCTTCCCGCAACATCTTGAGGGCGCGGGCTTTGTTGGTGCGTCCCCAGGTGCTATTCCTACGGCGCGGTGAGAACCGCAGCGCGTAGCCTTCCGAATCGAGCGGTTTCAGAAAACTGTCCACCCAGCCAAAACAAATGGCCTCTTCCTGTGCCTCTGCCACGCTGATCAGTCCGTTTTGCGCTGCTTTGCGTCGAATGACAAGCCAGATCTCTTTTGTGTCATATTGATGTTTCGCCAGCCATCCGCGCCATTTATCACGGGTGCTGACCACCAATTTTTCGCCCACTTCCAAAATCGCCCCCTCAAACTGCGGTGAAACATCGATGGACTTTTCATTGTATCCAATCTGTAGTCAACCGGAAATGGATACAATCCGGGTTCTGCGGCGAGGTTTGAGGGAGCCGTGAAACAATGTCAGGGAAACTTCGGTGGTACAAAATCGATGGAATATACCGTAACCGCCTGGTCATAACCGCCAGCTGCCAGATATTTTCCGTCAGGTGAAAACTGGACTGTAATCATGGTTTGTTCGAGATCATATTTGGTCAGAAACTCGGGTCTGAGCCAGTCGCGATAGTAAAACGCGTTTTCGGATGCACCGGTTATCAGACGTCCATCCGGTGACACATCCAGCATACGCGGCCCGATGGCGTTGGTCAACAAAACAGGCAAAGAAGGCAGCCCCATTTCACGGGCTCCGGTCACGCGATCGAAACTGCAGACCCCGTTATAGGTGTCGGCATAGAGCATGTCGTCACTGGCCCATGTGAACGTATGTCCATCCGGGATCGCCACAATCAACTGGTGCTGCTCCAAATCCCACAGGTACAAGTTGTCTCCCAGCACCGCGAGGTACTTGCCGTTCGGAGAGACCTCTGTCATGAACAGATCTCCCCAGGAGCCGGAAGTGACCACCGTATCGATCTCCGCGCCGGTTTCAACTGAATAAATCCGAACACTGCCCTGTCTTCCCGTGGTGACCACCACAGATTTTCCGTCCGGAAGCCAGTCCAGATCGGTCACACCAAAATCTCCCACCCAGGAGTTGAGGTGAAACAGGGTTTCAGGGTCCATAATGATCACTTCATCGTTCCGGTCAGCCGCAAGATATGCTCCGTCCGGCGACCATACGCCGTAACGCGTATCGAGCGGTGT
>DAISXR010000007.1:56044-59639 GCA_036825755.1 Anaerolineaceae bacterium | reverse complement strand
TGCAGCCCGCCAGGCAGATAAACAGGACCAGGATTGCCAGAACCAACAAGGCAGATCGAAGGTGAAGAAGTGCTGTCAGGGATCGGAAAGGATACGAATCGCGGTGCATCTGGATTTCCTTTCAGCAAGAAACGCAATTCAGTTGACGATAAATGGGAGAGCAGGCTTCTTATCAGTATCGTACAAAAAATTCCCCGGTTTGTAAACGGGGAACTTTGGCAGAAAACTCAATCATTTATCAGCGATATCGTTCCAAAATACGCTGCATCTGCTGAATTTCTTCCTCCTGTGATTGGACGATCTGTCCGCACAGATCGATGATCTCGGGATCGGTGATGGATGCTTCTTCGCACATCAATATGGCGCTGGAGTGGTGCGGGATCATGGAGCGTAGGAATTGCACATCGCCGACTGGCGTCTGGGTGCGTATCAATGTAAAAAGGAGGATGATCACAATGACAGCCGCCACGATCAGCAGAGTATTTCGTTGTTTGTTCATAAACATTGCGTGGTTGACCAACAGCATGACGATCACCATGGGAACAGCCATAATGAGAGCCATATACGCGCGGTTGATATTTGCTTGAAAATGTTCCAAACTGCGGAGCGTCACATACGTCATGAAGAACATGATTACCGCGTTAATCGAAATTGCCAGAGCCAGCTTTTTATAGCTGTTTTCCATCTAATACCTCCTGAATGAGTAATGTCCTTGAACAGGAGGGGGAACCTGACCAAAGGGTTGGTTTTTCAACGGAAGCAGATAAACCACTTTCCCGTTTTCTTCATTGTGTTCGGGGAAGATTGGATAAAGATTAATCCCGCTCAGCCAGGGCGGATGGCAGGGGTAACTCGCGGTAAAGTGAGCGTATTTTCAGCCGATTATTCAGCTATTTTTCGCTCAAAATATCTTGCAGGAGATCAGGCCGGTTAGTGAGCATACCATCCACGCCCAGATCCAGCATGGCTCGCATATCAGCCGGGTCATCCACCGTCCAGGGGATCAACTTCACCTGGTGCGCTTTGATCTCAGCCACCACTTCAGGATTGAGGGCGCGGAAATACGGCATGCACATGTCGATTTGATGGGCATGGCAGTAAGCGCCATAGTAAAAGATCCAGTTGTCCAGCGGGAAGAGCAGCCTGGCCTGCGGAGCCAGCCGCCCAAACAGCTTGACCGATGGATGGTTGGCGGAAAACATCACCACACTGCCGGTACGATTGAACTTCGCCAGCACATCCGCAGTTTTTTGTTCCAACCCCGGGTAGGGGATCATGCTGTTTTTGAGTTCCAGAAAGGTGGTGATACTGGTACCCTGGGTCAATTCCAGATACTCGGCCAGGGTGGGGATGGGGTTTCGCCCATGCAGGCTGCCAAACCGGCCGGACGCATCCATCGATTGCAGTTCGGCGGCGGTATAATCCATCAGCAAGCCGGGCTGACCGGTGGTACGGACCAGTTCTTCATCGTGAAAGACCATCACCTGCCCGTCTTTGGAAAGCTGAACATCCAGCTCGATGGCATCCACACCCAGTTCGAGGGCCTTTTGAAAGGCCAGCAGGGTGTTTTCAGGGTACAGGCCGGAAAAGCCGCGATGAGCGATATTGAGTACCAAAACTCTCTCCCTATAACTCCACCACGGCGTCTTTTTTGATTGAAAGGAATACCTGCTCGCCTTCCTGGAGCGGTTCACCGCCCTCATAAATCTGGTCGGCGTTGATTAAGATGCTGCCGCTTTTCACACTGTAACGCATGATGTTGCCATGACAGAAGCTGCTGAGGATACTGCCCTGTAGATGATACTGATCGGGATCCTCAGCGGGTTGGCGATCCATGTGAACAATTTCCGGGCGGATGGCCACGTTCTGGCAATCCACTGTCTCTGCCGTGGCTTTGCTGAAATCGGCTGCGGGCAGGATGGTGTAATTGCCGATGAAGGTTGCCGCGAACAGAGTACGCGGACGGGCATACAGATCGATGGCGGTGCCGCTTTGCTCTACATACCCGGCGCTGAGCAGGTGGATCATATCTGACATGACCATGGCTTCGTCCTGGTCATGGGTAACGAAGATGGTGGTTATGCCCAATTCCTTCTGGATGCGGCGAATCTCGATCCGCAGATTTCGGCGCAGCAGGGCGTCGATGGCAGAAAGCGGTTCATCCAGCAGCAGCACTTTAGGTTCGGTCACAATGGCGCGGGCCAGAGCCACGCGCTGTTGCTGTCCGCCTGATAGCTGGGCGGGGTACTGATCGATTTTTTCAGACAAGCCCACCAGACCCAAAATATCGCGCACCTTGTTGTCGATGAGCGGTTTTTGCACCTTTTTCATCTTCAGCCCAAAGGCCACGTTCTGACCCACCGTCAGGTTGGGAAACAGCGAATACTGTTGGAACACCATGCCAATTCCGCGGTCCCGCGCACTCACCTCGGTGATATCGTTGTCATCCAGGTAAACCTTGCCGGAACTGACCAGCTCGAGCCCGGCCAGACAGCGCAGCAGGGTGCTCTTTCCGCAGCCTGACGGCCCCAGCAGTGTTACCAACTGGCCTTTTTCGATGCCCAGGTTGATATCCTTGAGAACGTGATTTTTGCCGTAGTATTTGTTCAGATTTTCGAAGCGGATGTAAGGCATGGTTTATCTTCCTTTGTTTTCAAGTTTCAGCCGGTTGTCTCTGCTCTGCAGATAGAGTACCAGCGCCGCGATGAGGAATGTGGCCAGCATGATAATCACAAACACGGCCGAAGCCTCGGTGCTGGAACGCTTCATGGCCAGGAACAGGAAAATCTGCACATTCTGGAACGAACTACCGGTGATGTTGCGGATAAGCACATAATCGCCAAAGATGATGCCCACCGACAGAAGCGAAGAAACTGTAATGCCGGAGATGATGTTGGGTACGATCACCTTAAAGAAGGCGTGCAGTTTGCTCGCGCCCAGCATTTCGGCGGCTTCAATCAGCATGGGCATGTTGACGGCCTGCATACTGTTGCGAATGCCCTGGTACACGTATGGCAGAATAATGATGCAGTACGCGCCGATCAGCATGACCAGCCTCAGACCCAAAAAACCTTTTACACCGGCGTACAGCCCCAAAATGCTGACCGAGAGGATGACGCCCTGGATGGTGTAGGGGATCATACTGAGGATCTGAACATATTTTTCAAAGCGCGGGAAGTAGATGGTCACGGCAAACAGGGCCAGCAGAGTGAGAAAAACGGTCAACACAATGGGGATGATACATACCAGTACGGTACGCGCCAGCGAAAGTAAAAATGGTTTGGCAGACAGAAGCGAGATGTAATGGTTGAGGGTGAACCCCTCGGGCAGAATGCCGGTCCAGCGCTGAAACATGGAGTAAATGGCGGTGGCGATCAGCGGAACCAGCAGATAGATGATGATCAAAATGATCAAAATGGAAGCGAACCGGTTCTTTTTCATCAGCGCACCTTCCATTTCGTGGTTTGTCTGGTGATGTAGTTGTTGATCAAAATGGCTGCCAGCATGAGCAGCATCATCACCACCGAGAGCGCCGCGCCCAGATGCGGCCGGGTGGTCATATCGCCGGTGAACATGCCGGTGATGTTGACCGGCA
>DAISXR010000007.1:52189-55944 GCA_036825755.1 Anaerolineaceae bacterium | reverse complement strand
CCTAAGATGATCATGTAGGCAAATGCCAGCGGAACCCCGGCAAAATTGGACGTCATGTTGAGGATGGTGAGAAAGATATTTCGGATACGGCCGCGAGAATTATGTGCCGCCTGCGCGCCCAGAAAGCCAATCACAATACCGAAGGCGGTGGATAGGATGGTCACCTTGAGGCTGTTGACGATGGCGCGCTGGTATGAGAGTTTGGTGAAGGCGGAGATGTAATTTTCAAGTGTGAAGAGGATGTCAGGGTTGCTTTCGGATTGAAAGCTGCTGAAGATCATCATCACCAATGGCAGGATCTCGTAGAGAAAAACAACGATTAAAAAAGGGAGAAGGACGAGAAAATAAACCCGGGTATTTGTTTTTCTTTTCACGGAATCTCCTGTATTCAAGAATTGGGCGTATGTGGCATACGCCCAATTCTATCAGTTACTCGATGACAAATGAAAAGAAATGCTCCGCTAGTTGCTCATCAGCGGGATGATTTCTTCTTCCCAACGGGAGGCAATCTGAGCAGCAATTTCAGCGTATTTGGCAGCATCCGTGATCGGGATGGCGTTGGCGTAGCTGGATTGCTGCAGGGTGGCATCCTGAATTTCCTGCGGGATCTGGATATCCGTGCGGGTGGGGATGGCGCCTGCTTTGGCAAGGTTGATCTGGCCTTCATCGCTGAAGATAAACTCGCGAGCCAGGGCAGCCGCATTGGGGTGCGGGGCATAGGCGTTGATCACAGAGGCATAACCACTGAGAATGGCGCCGTCCTGGGGAACACCCACAGTGAAGGTATAGTTGGGGGTCTGATCGCGATAACCCAGGGCATTGTAGCTCCAGGTAACGCCGAGCTGTACTTCGCCAGCCTGGATGCGCTGCAGCAAAATGTCGCCCTGGTCGATGCGGCCAGCCTGTGCCATTTCAGCCCAGAACTCAAAAGCCGGATCTAGATTGTCCATATCGCCGCCGAAGGCATACGCGGTGGCCAGTACGTTGGCCTGACCCGTTGCGCCGCCGATCACATCACCGATGGTGATTTTGTAGGTACCGGCACGCACGTCAGCCCATGAGGTGGGGGCAGGTTCATCGGTCATTTCTTCGTTGTAAATGAAGGTGGTCACGCCGGTGTAGGCGATCATCCACTTACCGTCTTCGCCTTTGGCCCAATCCGGTACGGCGTCCCAGTAGGAGGTCTTGTAACCCTGTACCAGACCGCGTGTGATGGCATCCGCGGTGAATGCCAGGCCTACATCACCAATATCTTTGGTGGGGGCGTCTTTTTCATTTTCGAACATGTTCAGCTCTTCAGCCGAGCTCATGTCCGTGTCGGCGTGGGTGATACCGTACTGGGCAGTCAACTCTGTCCAGGTCTCGCCCCAGTTGGCCCAGGAATCAGGCATACCGACTGATTCGACATGGCCTTCTTCCTTGGCAGCAGCAACAATCTGATCAAGGGTCTGGTCATTCAAAACGACGGCTTCTTTTTTAGCCCCGGCGGCGCCGCAGCTTGCCAAAAGAACAGAGAAAATAACGAGAACCAGCATAAATTTCAGCGAACTCTTGTGATACATGGTGTTTCCTTTCCTGATGGATGAATTCGGTCTTCAGAAAATGGCGAACCGGCCAGTGAAGAAAAATCCCTTCTCCTCATCAGACTGCCTTTGGTTGAGATGACAGTCCTTTCATTCGAAAATGTGCTGTATTTGGATGAAAGTGGTATGAAATATGGCTGGAATGGAAGGCAGCTCCTTTCTTGGATGTGGTTCGTTTCCAGATCGCCCTGGCCGTGTTATACCCCTTGCCTGGCCTGATGGTGATTCAAAGAATCCACGATTGCATCAGGTGATACCTCTATTCGCGAGGAAACATGTAAGAATACCGTTAAAGCGAAATATGTCAGACATCTTGATTATACGTCAAAATGGTCTGACAGAAAATATTTTACATGGAGTCTTCCGTGTCGGAAAAAATCATGCCGGATTCCGAAGACTAAAAAAATCACATTCTATATTGGACCATTGATAGATCAATCCACTTTAAATACCTGGTTCCGCCTTCTCAGCGGGCGGAACCAGAACCTGACAAACGGATTGATTTTTTGATGATTTTCAGCAGGTTATTTATTGGTGTTTTCCGATAAACTAAGAGCATCCCTCACACGGTTCAACATTACTGCAACGTCGTTATCCTTCATTGATCCCTATCGTCCATCGTGTGAGGGTTTTTGATTCTATCTTCGCTTTTCCTTCCTTTACCAACGGTATCCGTAATTACCCGCGTTTCTTCCACCATAGAAAACCGATCGCCGCTGCCGAAAAGCCTGCCGCACCCAGCAGAAGTATCTGGCTGCCTGTCATGCCTGCCCGCGGGTTATGAGGTGGTTCACTCTCGCTGCTTTGCGATGTGGGGAGAATTTCATCCGGGTTCGGTTGATCCGGCAGAGACGGCTGAACGGTAGCCGGGGCGGTGAAATTGGAGTCACTTTCTCC
Organism: Anaerolineaceae bacterium; assembly: GCA_036825755.1. Classification (GTDB taxonomy): domain Bacteria; phylum Chloroflexota; class Anaerolineae; order Anaerolineales; family Anaerolineaceae; genus JAJFTV01. The sequence goes on along the minus strand of DAISXR010000007.1, from coordinate 53,464 downwards.
CGTTTCGGTGATTTCATAGGCTTGTCCGTCGACCACCAGGATGACACGCTCACCCAACGCCAGCGCGGCGGCTACACCTTCGCGTGATGCGGCCAATGTAAAGTACTCATCGGAGAGGAAACCGGCTTTGCGCGTCTGCATGGTATCCGGATCGTATGCGGTGTCGATCCATACACCATCGCTGAGCACAAATGTGCGCGACCACACTGTCTTCACCGTCCCGCTGTCCGGGGCGGATGAGGCGATATAGGCTTGCGCCATCTGCCCCTCCACATCCGCTTTTTCCACCGCGCTCTGTCCCGTCACGGTTTCCGGCGCGGCCAGCGACTGCTGGTACGCATCGCGGGCCAGGTTTTCCTGCTCGGCTGCGCCCATGGCTGCCGGCTCGGTGACCAGATACGAGGTGTATTCCGTCACAATGCCATAACGAATGCTGAGGGCGATAATCTGATCGATGGTTTCCTGATCCGGTCCGTTCAGACGGATCTGGCTGAGCAGATAGCCAATCTTGCGGGTGGCCCACAGACGCGGCAGCCCGGAGGTGACGGCGTCATCACCGCGAGAATCTTCTGAAAACCGTTGATCCTCAAAGACAAAGGTTTGCTTCTCACCGTTCACCTGGCCGGTCAGGGTGATATCGGTTTCACCGCCATCACGATAGCGCCCGGTGATAATCACCTGCACGCCCGCAAACAAATCCGGCAGCGGTTGAGGGTATACATCAAAGACGCTGGCATCTCCAAAATCCAGCTCAATATTGGTGAGCACAGGGGTGCTGATGCGGGTAAAAAATCCCGAGAGCACTTCATCCAGGGGTTCACCGGGCTGCACATAGGTGCTCAGGCCATGATGTTCCTGGCTGAGTGAATCGAGCAGATAGGTATCCACGTCATACCCCACGCCAAAGGCGAACAGGCGGATGCTGTCAGAGGCTTCACGCTCAAAGTTTTGAAGGATATCGGCGCTCTCCACCACCCCTTCAGTGGGTAAACCGTCGGTCAGAAAGATCAGATACGAGGGGCGTTCCGGGTCTACCACGGCGGCAGTCTCCAGCAGGGCCCGGTTGATATCCGTGCTGCCGGCCGCGTTCATGCGCTGCACCCAGCGGACTGCTTCCGTAGCATCCGAAGCCGGTGACAGCTTACTGGCAAAGGTTTCGATACCCGTGCTGAACACGGTGATGAAAAACCGATCTTCCGGGTTGAGATGTTCCAGTATGTATACCAGGGCTTGCTGTGCCTGCTCAAATTTTTCGCCTTCCATGCTGCCGGATCG
>DAISXR010000007.1:0-52089 GCA_036825755.1 Anaerolineaceae bacterium | reverse complement strand
ATACCAGGGCTTGCTGTGCCTGCTCAAATTTTTCGCCTTCCATGCTGCCGGATCGATCCAGCACCAGCAGCACATCCTTGGCACTGGCTTGGGCGTCTTCCTCCGGTTGAGGGGCCAGCATCAGCATAAAGTAACCGGAGTCATCCGTTTCATCGACCGGATCCCGGAAGGTGAGCAGGTGCGCAGCCTGGCTTTCCCCAATCGAATAGTACAGGGCAAAATCCTGGTCGGGGGTGACATCGCTCTCTTCATAACCGGCTGTGATGTGATTGGATCCATCGCGGAGGATATCCACCGGATGAGAGGGAGAGTAAGCTGCCCGAATGGGTTGTTCGCTTTCAATATCCACGCTGATCTTCACGCTCTCCAGCGGCTGGGAGGAGAACTTTTCGGTATTGAGCGGGTAGACGTACCGTACCAGTCCGTTATCGGCGGTCAGGGCCTGGGTATACTCCAGTTCGATGCGGCGTTCATCGCCCGGTTGGATGGGAAAGATACTGGCCTGCAGCGCGCCGCGGCCGGCGTACTCCAGCAGAGCCGGGTCGCGCATTTGCCGGACGATTTCTTCATAGGTTTGGCGCGCCTGGGCGGCATCCAGCACCTCACCCTTAACTGGTTCACCGTCGATCCACAGGGTAAAGCTGCTCACAGTGGCATCCTGCGGGAGAGGGAACATGTAAGTGCCCTCAACCGCCCATTCATTGGGGTTGTAAAAGACCTGATCCACATGTGTGGTGGCAATTTGATCCGTGATGGTGACCGTCACGTGGTGATAGCGAATCTCCAATTGCTGCATGGGAGGAATGATCGGATCCGGGGGAATGGGCGGGTCGGGGATGATAATCCCATCGGCCTGCACCGGGCTGACCAACATAAGAGCCGCGAAAAGACTCATCAAAAGCGGTAACAGGAAGCGTTGTTTCATGTTTTCCTCCTCATCCTTCACGTCGACCTCACGGTAATGACGTCAGGCAGGAGGGGTTGGTTCCCCGTTAGGAGAATGCCACGGATATCCGGTCAACCGCTCTGAGAAGCCACTGATTTTTATGGAGATTTTTGGCTAATTCCGCTGCGAGGTCTCGAACAGGCGCCGGTAGAAACCGTTGTGAGCCAGCAGGTCAGCGTGCGTTCCGCGTTCAGCGATCCGGCCCTCGTGAAGGACGAGAATTTCATCCATGCACTCCATATGGGTCAGGCTGTGCATGACCCATAGTGCCGAACGCCCATAAAGTGTGTGAAACAGGGTATCCATCACCCTTTGCTCGGCAGCCGGGTCAAGATGCACGGTGGGTTCATCCAGCAGCCAGATAGGTCGATCCTGCAGAAATGCACGCGCCAGCATCAGACGCTGTTTTTCACCGCCGCTGATTTTCAAACTTTCACCCAGCCAGGTGTTCAATCCATCCGGCAAGCCAGCCAGCCAATCACCCAGATCAGCCAGGCGAAGCGCTTCCATCAACTGCGCATCCGATGCGTTTGGCTGGGCAATCAACAGGTTCTGGCGCAGAGGTCGGCCAAACAGCCAACCTCGCTGCGAAACCGTGCTGAATAGGGCGCGTATCTCGCTGGCGGGGCAACGGCGCACATCTGTCCCGTTGATGAAAACACTGTCCGGAGGGGCATCCCACAGCCGCAGTAGCAGGTTGATCAGCGTGGTTTTGCCTGCCCCTGAGGGGCCTACCAGAGCCACGTGGTTTCCGGGTTCGAGATTGATTGAAATATCCTGCAAGGCTATCTGATGACTGCCCGGATAGGAAAAGCTCAGGTTTTCCACCTGCAGGGTATAAGGCGCGGAGGGTACAGCTCGCGGTACCGCGGGTGTCTGCAGCGGGGGCTCGATGGTCTCCAGATTCAGCAATCGGCTGGAAGCCTGCAGGCTGAGGTCGAGATTGTGCGCCGCCAGCCCTAACGGGTTGACCGCTTCAAAACTTGCCAGTGTCAGAAGCACCAGCATGGCGAGCAAAACGCCGTCCATCTCACCGCCTGTCACCAGTGGGATGGCAGTGACCAGAACCCCGAACGTGGTCAGGTTGGGGATCACCGTGTTAAGCGCTTCCGCAAGGCCTTCGCGGCGCGCTAGCCGTATTTGTTCCTGCGCAAAACGTGACTGGAAAAGCTCAAATTGCTCCATCTGGCGAGTCTGCATACCGTAAACCAGCAAATCGCGCTGCCCCTGGATGTTCTGGCTGACGGCTGAACTGAGCTGCCCGCGTAGCACAGGCAGTTGGGCGCGCGGGCGGCGTGAGGTCAACCTGCCGGCTACCGGAACCAGCAGGCCGTTCATTAGCATTCCGGCGGTCAATACCCATGCCAGGCGGGTATCGTAAGTGCCGGTAAAGATCGCCACGGAGGCTGTAATGAGCACCGCGATGACCACCGGCGAAACCACACGCACATAGAAATTCTCCAACAGGTCGATATCCGCCGTCGCGCGGCTGAGCAAATCACCGCTTTCATAGTGGAGGGCAGCAGCCGGCCAGATGCGTTCGAGGGTGTCATACACACGGCGGCGCAGCCGCGACAGCAACCTCAGATTGACATCGTGAGAAACCAGCCGCTCCAGATAGCGAAATACGCCCCGACTGATTCCAAAGAAACGCACCCCCACAATGGAAACCTGTAAAACAGCGATAGAGGGCTGCAGCGCCGCCCGTGATATCAGCCAGGCGGAGGTGGCCATCAACCCGATCCCGCTGGCGATGGTAGCGAAACCAAACAGGATGGAAAGCGCCACCTTGCCGCGAAAATCGCGCATCAGCCGCAGGAGCACAAGGATATTTTTCATGCGCCGCCTGCCCCGCTTTGAAAATCAGATCTGGAGAGCAGCGTTTGATCCAGGTCATTAATTTCTTGATCAAAAAGCTCATCCTCCTGCACACCCGACCCGGATGCGCGGCTTATGGTGAGCGAACCGTCTTCCAGACGCAGCACCTGGTCTGCCCACGCCAGGGTACCGGCCTGATGGGCGATGATAAGTGTGGTACGGTCTTTTGACAGATCGCGGATCGATTCCTGAATCTCCGCTGCGTTGCGTGCATCGACAAAGGCACCAGGTTCATCCAGCAGCACGAGCGGTGAGCGCCGGTAAAAAGCGCGCGCCAGCGCCAGCCGCTGAGCTTGTCCGCCGCTGAGCCGTACCCCTCCCTCACCGATGCGTGTATCCAATCCATCCGGCAAAGTGTCAATCCATTCATCCAGGCGCGCCATGCGGACAGCCTGACGAACCTGCTCCGAAACCACGGGTTGATCCATCACGATATTTTGGGTGATGCTGCCGTTCAGCAGAAATGGCATTTGGGGAACCCAGGCAATATTGCGCCGCCATTCTTCCGGGTTCCAGTCTTTGAGTGATCGCCCGTTGATGGTGATGCTGCCCTGATCTGCCTCAATAAATCGAAGCAGCAGGTTGAACAGCGTTGATTTACCAGCCCCGCTGCGACCGGCCAGCGCGGTGACGGTGCCGGGCCTCAGCGTGAAGCTGATCTCACGCAAGGCCGCTTCAGGCCGGTCAGGGTAGGTGAAACCCACCTGATGGAACTCCACTACCGGTGCAGCGGAAAGCGATTCGGCGGACGGGGCAACAGAAGGGGTTGAGCGCCAATCCGGTCGGTTGAGAATCTCGAAAAGCTGTTTGCTGATGGTGACCCCGTTGATCCCCGAATGAAACCGGAGACCCAGGTTGCGTAGGGGCTGGTAAAAATCGGGGGCGATGATGAGGATGAACAAAGCCTGCTGGAAAATCATTCGGCCGGTCAGCAGACGCAGGCCAATTTGCACGGCGATGATGGCGGTGCTGAGGGTGGCCAGCATTTCGAGGGCCAGCGCGGATAAAAAGGTGATTTTGAGCACGTCCAGGGTGGCTTTGCGGTACTGCTCACTGGCCCGGCTGATGTTCTCACCCTGTTCAGCGGTGCGGTTCAGCGTTTTAAGCGTGGTCAGGCCGCGGATGGTATCCAGAAAGTACATTCCCAACCGTTTGAGCAGCTTCCACTGCTTTTGGGTGAGACGTTCACCCATCTTCCCGATCAGGATCATAAAAATGGGAATAAGCGGGGCGGTGACCACCAGAATAACGGCGGACAGGGGATCCAGCGGGAAGACAAATGCCAGTATGGTCAGCGGGATGGCGGCCGCCAAGATCAACTGCGGAATATACTGTCCAAAATACGCTTCCAGAGTTTCCAGACCCTGCATAGCCAGGGTGGTCAGACTGCCGCTGTGTACTTCCTGGGCGTAGACCGGACCCAGATCGAAGAGTTTTTGCATCAAGCGGGTGCGTAAGCCGCCTGCGGCTGAAACAGCCATGTGCTGGGCGGAGATATGCTGGAGATACCGTAAAATGCCGCGCCCGGCGATGACCGCCAGCAGCCAGATCAACTGCGGCCGAGCGCCTGAGAGTGATAATCCATCCAAAAACACGCCGGCAATGACCGCGCTTAACAGATACGCCTGCGCTACGATCAACACACCATTCAGCCACCCGGTGATCACCGTGGAGGAAAAGGGCAGCAGGACGCGGCGCAGCTCGCGCAGCAAACGACGGTCGATATTCATGCCAGGCTAAAATTCGAGCAACTGGAGCACGTCTTTGAGCAGCTCCTCAAAGAGATGCTGCATGATTTCATCACTGGCCGCATATTTCCCCCCAAAAACACCATCCCCGTACAACTCACGGGTCTGGCGGGCGTTGAGTATCCCCTGATACGAGGGCGGTATTTTTTCAATATCCGGTACATCGCCCACCCGGACGAATGAGAAATTTTCACTCCAGGCCGCATGAAAGGGCTTGAGATCATATTTACGGGCAACCGCCTCGCAGGTATGTGACTGCCACCACGCGTACCAGGCAGTCTTCAAATCGGGATAGCGGTTGGAGACCTCGATGATCTTTTGCATGGCAGGCTGGTTACCCCCGTGACCGTTTAAAAAGAGCATGCGCCGGAAACCGGCATGATACAGTGACTGAATGATGTCTTCCACCACAGCAGTGAGCGTTTCCACCCGCAGGGTGATGGTACCTGGGTACTCCTGAAAGTAAGCCGAGAAACCAAAATTGAGCGGGGGAGCGATCAACACACCGGTTGAGGCAGAAGCCGCATCGGCCAGAGCCAGAGGAATTTTGGCATCGGTCAGCAGACTCAAGTAGCCATGCTGTTCGCAGGCCCCCAGGATTACCATGATCCGGTCATCCCGCTGTAAATAGGTCTCCACATCAAACCAGTTCAGATCTTCAAGACGCATTGTTTGCTCCTTATCGATTGCGCTGCTCGAGGACTCTCATCCGGGGCACATTTCTTGCAATTTGATGATACGGTCAGAAGTGACTGCTATATAATATACCTGACTTCAGAAAAGTTGACATGTGAATTCATAATCATTACACTATATGAAGAGCGCAATATGGAGGATAACATGGATTCAGTTTATCGGCTGGTGATGCGTACCGGACCCACCGTGGGAAAAGTATTTCCGCTTGACAAGAACGAAATATTCATCGGCCGTGATCTGGCTAATGATATTTCCATTAATGATCCCGAAGTTTCAAGACGACATGCCCGAATTTTTCTCCAGGGGAACAATTTTCTGCTCGAGGATCTGGGCTCAACCAACGGCACCATGGTTGGCGGCCAGCGTTTGTCGGGTCCGTATGTTTTGCGACCGGGCGAGCTGATTGTCTTCGGTGAACAGGTAAGCCTGCTGTATGAAGCGGCCATTCCTGAAACCGATGCCACCATAGCCGCAGCGGCTGCACCGCGTGCGCCCGAGCCCCAACGAGTTTACCAGGCTCCTCCTGTTCAGCAGCCGGAACCGATGCCCTCCTTCCAGCCTGCCTATTCCGGGCAGGTGCCTGCTCAGCAGGAATATTACGAGGAAGAGGTGGTGGAGAAAAAGAAATTCCCGGTGTGGATCATCATCGTGATCGTCCTCCTGCTGCTGGTCATCTGCGTGTGCGTGATCGGTCTGGTGTTGATTGACGCTAACTCGATGTGGTGCCAGGTGTTTGGTTTCCTGTTCAACGCCGTCACCCCGGGAGCCTGCCCGTAGATTAACGTTCTGGAATAACTTACAATCTATATATGGACGCCTCGAAACCGACACCGCCGCCTGATGTCAAACTCAAACGCTGGAGCAACACCACCAAGCTAATTGTGGGGTTGTCCATCGTTGCCATCCTGGCGTTACTGCTGGTGCAGTTACGCTCGTGGATTGGCATGTTTATCCTGTCTTTTATCATCGCTTACCTGTTTTATCCGCTCGCTTCGCTGGTGCATAAACGTCTGAAGCTGCCCTGGGGGCTTTCGGTGGGCTTGTTTTATTTGCTGCTCATCCTGATTCTGGGCGGATTGCTGACGTGGGGCGGTTTCGCTTTTGTGCAACCGGTGACCAGTCTGGTTGAGTTTGTGCAGAAAACGGTCAACGATGTGCCGGGGTTTCTGGATAATCTGACCAGTAAGCCGTTTGTGTGGGGGCCTTTCCGCATCACTTTTAACCAGGCGACGATTGAGAATATCACCAACCAGGTGCTTGGTCTGGTTCAACCGGTTCTCTCACAGGCCGGCTCGCTGCTGGGATCTTTCGCCAGCGGGGCGGCAAACCTGGTGTACCGCATCGCTTTTATGCTGCTGATTTCCTACTTCCTGCTGGCCGAAACCAGAGGCCAGGTGGAGAAGATGTTCAACATCAATGTTCCGGGATACCAGGAAGATATTCAGCGCATCGGCACCGGATTAAGCCGCATCTGGAACGCCTTTTTACGCGGTCAGTTGATCCTGATGTTTGTGGCCATTATCAGCTATACCATCATCCTCAGTATTCTGGGTGTCAAGTTTGCGTTTGGTCTGGCGCTGCTGGCAGGATTGGCCCGTTTTGTACCCTATGTGGGGCCGTGGATCACATGGATTACGTACTTCCTGGTGGCTTTACTGCAGGAATCAACCATTTTTGGGTTGAGCCCCATCCCCTACGCCATCATGGTTGTGGTGGTGGCTCTGATTTACGATACCTATCTGGACAACTTTGTTCTGCCCAAGGTGTACTCCAATACCCTGAGAGTGCACCCCGCGGCGGTATTGGTCGCTATCCTGGTATCGGCTGCCTGGCTTGGGCTGGTGGGTATCATCCTGGCTGCGCCCGTACTGGCGAGCATCAAACTGTTATGGAATTACGCCTGGGCAAAAATGCTGGACCGCGATCCCTGGGCAAATATTCAGCCAACACTGGTCAAACCGGTTACCTTTAAAAGCCTGACCCAATCGAACTCGGTCATTCAAAACATTCGGAAAATGATCAAAGACCGTCAGAAAAAACAAAAGACTCCGAAAACCGAAAAAGGCTCGGACGACATAGAGAAACCACAGGTGAAAAATGAAAAACGACAAAAATGAAATGGAACCCAAAGTAGAGACCCTGGCCGAGGTGGAAGACCTGATTGCCTGGAAATCGGAAGAACCGGATGGTGAAGTGATTTATCATCTGGAATTGAACCTGGTTACCCTGCACTTCTTCCAGGAGGAATGGGACGAATTTCTCCAACTGGTCAAACAACTGGTGAAGTAACGCGTTTTGATGCAAAAACGGCTGCTCATAAAAATGGGCAGCCGATTTTTGTCAGATCGGGCCAACACTTATCCCGAATCTTTTTGGTAAGTGATCTTAATACCGACCGCGTTTTTGCTGCGGAACCGGGTTGAGTAAGTCCTCTTCGGTGGCCTGTTCCACCCTGACGGCGCATATCTTGTACTCAGGGATCCGCGCCTTGGGATCGATGGCGGGGTTGGTGAGAATGTTGGCCGCGGCAGCGCGGTAGAAGAAAGGAATGAACACCACGCCCGGCGTGGTTTTTTGCGTCACCACCGCGCGCAGGACGATATTCCCGCGGCGTGATGTGACGCGAACCGGCATGCGATTGGTAATCTGCAGGGCTTTCGCGTCATCCGGGTGGATTTCCATCAGCGCTTCGGGATAGAGATCGTTCATCCAGGATCGCGAGGTCAATGTGCCGCCGTGCCAGTGCTCCAGCACACGCCCGGTGGTCAGAATCAACGGGTACTCACTATCAGGCATCTCTTTGGAGGGTTCGTATTCCAGCGGGTGGAACTTGCCCTTTCCGCGCGGGAAAGACTCCGAAAAAAGGAATGGCGTGCCGGGATGATCGACCGATAATACGGGTGTTTGCAGTCCTTCTTTTTCCAGCCGGTCATATCGCACCCCGGCATACTCGGGGACCAGTGAAGCCATTTCCAGCATAATTTCGGATGGGTGAGAATAACCCCAATATGGGCTGTTTTCGATCCCCAGTTCTTTCTCAATCCGTTGGGCAAGATCGCACACAATTTCCCAATCCGGGCGGGCTTTCCCCAAAGCGGGGATGGCCTTGCGAACCCGCTGGACGCGCCGGTCGGTATTGGTGAAGGTGCCATCTTTTTCGGCAAATGTGGCAGCCGGTAGAAATACATCGGCATAGGCGGCGGTTTCGTTGATAAACAAATCCTGCACCGCCACAAAATCGAGCTTTTGCATCTGATGATGGGCGTGGTTCAAATCCGGTTCGGTCATCATGGGGTTTTCGCCCATGATGAACATGGCTCTGACACCACCCTCACCGGCGTGCCCCAGGATTTCGGTGGTGGTGAGGCCGCGCTTGCGGCTCAAACCACCCGGTTCGATGTTCCAGCCTTTTTCAAACTTTTGGGCTGCCTGCTCGTTATCCACCTTTTGGTAGCCGGGGTAATCCCAGGGCATGGCTCCGGAGTCAGAGGCGCCCTGCACATTGTTTTGACCGCGCAGCGGGTTCAGCCCGGTGCCCAGCCGCCCGATGTTGCCGGTGAGAAGGGACAGATTAATCAATGCCAGCGCGTTTTCGGTGCCATGCGTGTGCTCAGAGATGCCCAGCGTCCAGTAGATGGCACCGTTTTTGGCATTGCCAAATAACCGGGCCGCCTGAACGATCAAATCACGGTTCACACCGGTGATCCCCTCGGCATATTCAGGGGTGAACTTGTCCATGGAGCGGGCAAATTCCTCAAAGTTCTCGGTGCGTGTATCAATGAAGGTCTGATTGATCAGGCCTTCTTTGAGGATCACATGGCATAACGCAGAGAACAGGGCCACATCGGTGCCGGGTTTCTGGGCCAACCAGAGATCCGCGTATTCGACCATCTCGATCCGGCGCGGGTCAATGACAATCAATTTGGCGCCATGTTTTTTAACCGCAGCTTTCATCTGGAGGGCAATGATGGGGTGATTCTCGGTGGTGTTGGAACCGGTGATGATGAACACATCGTTGTGGATGACTTCGGCGGCAGTGTTACTCATCGCCGAGGTGCCAAGCGCCATCTGCAATCCAAATACGCTGCCGGCGTGGCACAGGCGTGTGCAGTGATCGATGTTATTGGTGCGGAACAGGGACCGGATCATCTTTTGCGCAACGTAATTGTCTTCGTTAGAGGCCTTGGCGCACAGATATGCCGCGATCGAATCCGATCCGTACTTGCGGTAAGTTTGGGTCAACCCCTGGCAGACCCGATCCAGCGCTTCATCCCAACTAGCTTCACGCCATTCAGAGCGGTCAAAAGCCTGGGTTCGGTGACCGGCGCTTTGCGGCTGTTTACGAATAAGCGGAGTGGTGACGCGGCCCGGGTTGTAGACATAATCGGTTCCGAAGCGGCCTTTCACGCACAGGTTGCCCTTATTGACTACCGCATTGAAGGGGGTGGTCACATGGGTTATGAAATCATTCTGAATGTGGAGCTCCAAACGGCAGCCCACACCGCAAAACGGGCAAACTGTGGGTACCAGTCTCTCATTTCCATGCTTGATTGAAATATCTCGACCGATCTGGCTGGTCATTTTGCCTCCTTCCCGCCGGCTTCGGCAGGCTGCTGATCAAATGTGCGTACTTCTCGTTTCGGGCGCGGCATCGCCATGATTTCAAACGGCGTCATTCCATTCTCCAGCAGCCATTCCTTCTTGGGCTTCAGAGCGCCGGTCGGGCACACTCCCACGCACTGACCGCAAAAAACACAGGTGGAAAGCGGAACCGGGATCTCATAAAAGGTGCTGATCTGCGTATCAAAGCCCCGATTCTTGAAATTGATGGCATAGGTATACTGGGCATCATCGGCACACACCTGCACGCAGCGCCAGCACAGGATGCATTTTGCATAGTCACGAATATATAACGGGTTATCGTCAATCACCGGTGACTGGCGGATTTTTGCCTGCGGAAAACGATCGGGTTCGGCGCCGTATTCACGAATATACGCCTGGATATCCGGCGCTTCGCTTACATCTACAGCAGAGGCCAGCATTTCGAGGATCAACTTTCTGGAACGCCGGACACGTTCAGTATTGGTTTTGATCTTCATCCCTTCCGATACTTTGGCAACGCAGGATGCCAGCAATGTGCGCGAGCCTTCCATCTCTACCACACACAACCGGCACAGACCGTTCGCGGTGCAGTAATCGTGATAACAGATAGTGGGGATCGGGATGCCGGCCTGTCTGGCGGCCAATAATACCGTGGTACCGGCTTGAACCTCTACCGGCTGATCGTCAATCGTCAAATGGATGGTTTCAGTCATGATAATTCTTCCTCCGGCATTTATTGAGCCGTCTTGAAAAGGTCAGGCCACAGGTTCATGGCGCTCATCACAGCCATGGAGGCAGTCTGACCCAGCCCGCACAGTGACGAGTCGGTCATACAGGCAGCCACATCGGTCAACCGGGTGGCATCATTGGGTAATGTGTTGCGGTCATAGATCCGTTGCAGGATTTCATACTGGCGCTGCGTTCCGATCTGGCAGGGGTAACATTTCCCGCATGACTCCTCCATAAAGAAATGACCCAACCGGAGCAGGATATCGCGCAGATCGCGTGTCTCGTCAAAGATCATGATGGCTCCGGCTCCCAGCGGAATACCGAGCGGGCGCATACCTTCAAAGGAAAGCTGTATATCCAGCAAATCGGGGGAGATGAATTTCCCCGCCGCACCGCCAAACAATGCGGCCTGAAAACGGTGGCCGTCACGGATTCCACCAGCCAGATCTTCCAGCAAATGTCGAAAGGTGATGCCAAACGGCACCTCGTACAGACCCGGTCGTACCACATCACCTGAAACACAGAAGAGCTTGGGTCCAGGTGAGCCCTCGGTGCCGATTTTTCGATAATCCTGAGCGCCCATCCCGACGATGATAGGGATATTGCAGAAGGTTTCCACGTTATTGATGACGGTGGGTTTCCCGAATAACCCGTGCGTGGTGGGGAAGGGAGGTTTTATACGCGGGAAGCCGCGTTTTCCTTCGATGGATTCAAACTGAGCGGTTTCTTCGCCGCAAATGTAAGCGCCGGCTCCACGGCGGATCTCCAGATCCAGCGAGAAGGGGCTGTTCAGAATGTGATCACCCAGATAGCCGGCTTCTCGGGCTTCTTCAATAGCGTGTTGCATTATCTGGATCTGCCGGCGGTATTCACCGCGGATATAGATGTAGCCTTTGTTGGCGCCAATGGCATAAGCCCCGATGATAATGCCTTCCAACAGCCGGTGAGGGACAAACTCCATCATAGTGCGGTCTTTGAAGGTGCCCGGTTCAGCCTCATCCGCGTTGCAGACGATGTATTTGGGTGACCCAGGAGCGCGAGCGGTACTTTCCCATTTTACGCCGGTGGGAAATGCCGCTCCGCCGCGACCCAGCAGACCGGAGGTTTTCACCTCGGCAATTACATCTATGGGCTGCATGGCAAACGCTTTTCGCAGGGCCTGGTAACCGCCGATTTCCTCATACTCCTTCAGCCAGGTGGTGGATCCGCACTCGCAATTCTGGGTAAGAATGGAGATATAACCGCCGATGATGGGTTGCGGCGGTTTTCCGAAACCGGACAGAAGTTGTTCGAGCGTGAGCGTAGAGGTATCGGCAACCGCTGCACCTTTAATCAGCATGGTGGGTGCATGTTCGCAAAGGCCCAGGCAGGGTGAGCGTTCAATGGTCACCGTTTCGGTCATATGGTCTCCGGCCAGATTGACCAGCTCAACCTTGCGGGTGGTACGTTTGTAGACCGATTCCGCGCCTTTCATGGCGCAGATCGGGTCATTGCAGACATGCACGACGGTTTTTGCAACCGGCTCCCTGTAAAACAACGCATAAAAATCAATCACCCCAAAAACATCTACCAGGGGTACGCCCAACGCAGTCGCCACTTCCGCGGTTGCCTCTGATGGGAGATACCCGATCAAATCCTGTACCTCATGCAGCACAGGCAGCAGCGCTGTTCTGCCGGCAGCGCGATAACGGTCCAACACCGGAAGAATCTGTTCACGATTAAAATCCACCATGAATCTCCTTTCTGTTTCTCTGGATAACAACAGGTAGTTCAAAGCAGGTTGTTTGAGTTTATAATGACTGAAAATAAAGGCGAAGCAGGTCTTGCCTTATACCCCCACACACTATTATAGGTGAAAATGTACTCTTTATCAATACAAGCCGGCGGCAAATCGACACGAATGGGTACCAATAAAGCTCTGATACCCTTTAATGGAGTTCCATTAATCCAGCGCATCGTTTCACGCCTGCGTCAGTCATCGGATGACCTGTACATTACATCCAACTCCGTTGAGGGATTTGAGAGTCTGGGTATTCCCATTTACCCGGATGTAACCACTGCCACGGGCGCGCTGGGAGGGCTGATCACCGCGCTGCACTATGCCCGACATGAAACTGTAGCAGTCGCGGCCTGTGATCTCCCGTTTATCCTGCCTGCGTTGCTCGATGCAGAAGCCGCTTTACTGGAACAATTGGGAGTGGATGTGGTGATCCCGCGCACATCCACCGGTCTGGAACCGCTTTTGGCTGTCTACCGGGTTGGTACCTGTCTGCCGGCAGCGATGCAGGCTTTGGAACACGGAAAACAGCGCATGATTTCCTGGTTTGATCATGTTAAGGTTCACCAGATGGATGAGGAAGCTATACGGCAGGTTGATCCGTTGATGCAATCCTTCATTAACCTGAATACACCCCAGGACCTGCAAAACGCGTTGCTACTGGTTGACAGGCTGTCTTGAATCGCCTGTCTCTTGATTGGTTGACCTGTAGCAGGCATGTAATCGGGATGCGCATGATCGAAACTGAGACGTCGCTCTCCATGGGAAGAGTCAAATCATCCTTTGACGAAGCTCCATCGTATCGATCTTCTGGATAAGATACAAATATCCTTATTAATCCCCCATCAGGATTTGATAGCGCTTTATTGTATCGTAATTATCAAATTGTCATTGTACTCATTTTCACTTACCGGCTGGCGTATAATTCAAAGAAAGACTGACAACGGAGAATGCAATGAATCTGGACCACGCTCAATCTTTTCAGACAATCGACCGCGATGACATGCTTGGGCACATCCGCAGCCTGCCGGACCAACTGGATACAGCCTGGCGATTGGGGATGAATTCCGAGATGAAGGAAATGAAACCCGTTTCCCGCATTCTCGTGGCCGGTATGGGCGGATCTGCCATTGGAGCCGATTTGCTGGCTGCATATCTGAAACCCTATTCGACGGTTCCGGTGATTGTTTACCGCGATTACGGGCTGCCGGCCTGGGCGAAACAAGCCGATACTCTCGTGGTGGCTTCGTCGCACTCAGGCAATACCGAAGAAACGCTTTCAGCTTATCAGGAAGCCCGCCAGCATAACGTTCCCCGCATGGTGGTGTGCACGGGAGGTCGTCTGGCAGAACTGGCAAATGAAGACGGCGTCAACCTGTGGCAGTTTGAACACCACGGTCAGCCCAGGTCAGCGGTGGGTTTCTCCTTTGGTTTGCTGCTCTCGTTGTTGGTCCGGCTGGGACTTGTAACCGGGCAGGAAAAAATGATTCAAAACGCTGTAGTTGTCATGCAGGCGCAGCAAGAAAAAATCGAGATCCAGCAGCCGATGTTAAATAACCCCGCCAAGGAAATGGCTCTGCGTTTTTCAGGTAAATTCCCGGTGATCATCGGGGCTGATCTGCTGGCTCCGGTGGCGCGGCGCTGGAAGGGGCAGATCAACGAACTGGCCAAGCACTGGGCTCAGGCAGAAGAACTGCCCGAGGCAGACCACAATTTGCTGGCCGGTTGCGAACAACCGCATCAGTTGGGCCATGAGACACGCTTAATCTTTCTGAGCGCCAACAGCGAACATAAACGCAATCAACTGCGTACCCGGCTCACCTGCCAGTTGATGAAAGAAAAGAAGCTGGATGTGGAGATTTTCGAGGCAGATGGGTCTGATCGCCTGTCACAGATGTGGACGGCGCTTCACTTTGGCGATTATCTGGCTTACTACATGGCCATTGCGAAAAACACCGATCCCACACCGATCGATGTGATGATTGGTCTGAAGAAATCGCTTCAAAACGTATCGTAAATTAGGAGAAATAGCCGGCTAAAAAAGCGCTGCGGTCAACTCGGAGCGGTATTTACGCGTTAAGGGGTTGTTTTCACCCATCAATTCGAGAATGCCTAGGTAAGCACCGCGTGCCTCACCGCCGCGGTAGCTGCGATTTTCTTTGATGATATCCAGCAGACCATCCAGAGCCGCTTCAAAATTTTGCCGGCTGACCAGCCGCATGCAATTGATGTAGGCAAAATCCATATCCTGCTCTTCCGGAAGGATATTCTTTTCAAATTCGGTCAGCGCTCTGGCCAGTGGTTTCAGCAACTCGGCTTTGGAATACAACCGGCTTT
The DNA here is from genome assembly GCA_036825755.1 of Anaerolineaceae bacterium. Classification (GTDB taxonomy): domain Bacteria; phylum Chloroflexota; class Anaerolineae; order Anaerolineales; family Anaerolineaceae; genus JAJFTV01. The sequence continues at coordinate 37,376 of DAISXR010000007.1, read as the reverse complement.
CCGGAAACTCGCCCAGCAACAATTTCGCTTTCGCCGACCGGTGGGTGGCAAGATAGATCTTAATCAACCCCAGCATTGCAGCGGGATTTTCAGGTTGTTTGGTGAGCACATCCAGGTAAACCGGCTCAGCGTCTTTCCACTGGTACAGTGCGGTCAAATTATCGGCTTTTTCAAGCGCCAGAGTGATGGGACTGGGGGGAACGATGCCGGCCAAAAATTCACGGATACGGCGCTCCGGCTGCAAAGAACTGAATTCGCCAACTACCTGGCCCTGGCTGATGGCTTTGACAGCCGGGATGGAATGTACGCCGTACTTTAGCGCCAGATTGGGATTTTGATCCACATTCACGCGCGCCAGCCGAAATCCTCCGCCGCCTTCCGCGGCCAGTTTGATCAACACGGGTTCCAGGGTTTTACACGGAATACACCATTCAGCCCAAAAATCCACTACCACCGGGATATTGAGTGAATAGTTGATGACTTCATATTCGAAATCAGATTCCGTGACATCAATAACGTGGTTCATACCCATTCTGCTCATCCTGCATTCAAAGGATTTCCAGACGGCTCAGCCGTTATTCATCCGATCCGTCATCTTCATCGCTCACGGTACCGGGCTGGTTGATACGCAGCACCTCGCCGTGCAGATTGATGATCACTTTGAAGCCCATCATACCCATATAGGCCCGGCCTTCTTCCGGCAGGCCTGTTTCCATCAGGCGGCTGATCTGCTGGTCGATATTCTTGAGTTGATTCTGGATCAGCGCGCGGGTGAAAATATCTTCCTGACCAAGCATTTTGGCGGTCTGATCGGCAAAGATGTCTTCGTGATCCTTCACGACTGCCACCATACTGTCGAGGATTTGCCGATCCACCTCTTCCGAGTGGATATGACGCATGAAACCGGCGTCGTTGACCACATAAAAACTTTCAGAGCCCACCATTGCCACGCCGACCGGGTTTTCATTTTCGTCAAAAACCAGACCTTCAAAGAGCGCTTTTTTCCCTGCCATAGCCATTCCTGTTCCCATCCTGATTGCAGTAATTCTACCAGATTCCCCTCCACAGCCGTATAAACCGCACTGCGGCCTTTCAATGAATGGACGTATTGACTCTGTCTCTCCTTACCGCATGCAGCCAGGTTCAGGGGCAGATTGTGTTGCGCTAATAATGGATATTGACAAGCGTGCCTATCGAGGCCCACGAATACAACCAGGCAGCGTCTGAGGTGCGCATGTTGACACAACCGTGGCTCATGGGGGTGCCGAAGTTACTGTGCCAGTAGGTGCCGTGGATGCCGTATCCCTTGTAAAAATACATGGTGTATGGCACATCGGGCAGGTAATAGCCCGGTCCGGTCATATCATCGTAATCATACTTAACGTAGATGCTGTACTGACCGGTGACGGTGGGATGTTCATAGGTGCCGGTGGATACGATGAACGCATTGACCAGTTCATCGCCCTCGTAGGCATACAACTGCTGGTTGGTGAGGTCAATGTCGATCCAGCGTCCGCTGGTGATGGCATCCACATCCTCATAAATAATTTCCTGCGGCTCAATGGTGAAAGTGGGCAGCGGTTCAGGCGGGGTGGCAGTAGGGGTGCTGGTGAAGGTAGCCGTAGGGGTGTTTGTGACCGTTGGACTGGGGGTGAAGGTGGCGGTGGCCGTGGCGGTTGCGGTGGGTGTGAGCGTACGGGTGGGGGTCAGAGAGGGCTTCTCGAGGATGACGCCCAAACTCGCACCTTTAGGTTGCTGTGCAAAAGCCAGATATTCGGCGGGTCTGATCACCAGCGCGGCAGCCGTAATGACACACAACAGCAAAGCGATTACCAGGATGGAAATCCACACACCGGACCGGCGGCGTTTTTCAGGCTTTTTTTGTGATTTCAGGGCGGCAAGCGGGCCAGTTTTTCCAGCGGTGCTGACTTTATGCGTATCACCGGATGGGATGGCAGTTCCAGCCGCCTCGGTTTGCTTACGCAGCCGTTTGACAGCCCAGTGCATACCCTGCCGGGCGCGTTCGCTGGCAGGATTAATCTCCAGCGCTTTCTTTAAAAAGATGATAGCCGATTCAGGCGTGCTGATGGAGGCCAGCACAATTAATGGCCCCTCCCAATCGGGGGCCAGTTTGGCTGCTTGAACCGCCCAATATTGGGCATCGGAGGTGCGATGCTCGCGTAAAGCCGTCAGAGCCTTTTCAAGAGCTTCATTTGCCTGGGGATTGATCTCTTTGTTCACGGTGCAGCCGTTGCCTCCGGTGTGCCTTCAGGTTGGAGATAACACAAAATCCCGTCCACGATTCCCTGCACAACCAGATCGGTGGACTGGGTTAACATTTGCCTGTCCAGGTTGAGGTATCCTGTTTCGATCACCACCACCGGCGTGGAACTGTGCACCTCATTGAAGGAGTGGTAAGTGGTCATGTCGGTGGTTTGCTTGTTGATGTAGGGTAAACCGGTCGCCTTCCCATAGCGATCCACCAGGCATTGGGTCAATGCATTTGCTTCATCGGGGTAGGCATTTGCAAGCGCCGGTGCTGCCTTGAAACCGCTGGATTCGTTACCCAAAAATTCGCAGGTATCGTTGTGGATGGAAATGACGGCCAGCCCCTGATACTCACTTAGCCGGTCATCCTGTTCTTCCAGCAGGTCAACCTTGTAGCCCAGTGCACTCAGTTTTTGCATCACCAGGGTGGCAATTTGCAGGTTGAGTGTGTTTTCGGCGGTTCCGTCGCTGCACATATACCCGCTGTTCTCCGCGTCCTTCCAGTGACCCGACACAATGCCAATGCGTTCAGTAGATACCGGCTCGGTAGATGTCAGAGCGCCTTCGGGTGAGGGGGTCTCTTCGGCAGAGAACAGCAGGCTGCTGATATTGCTGCCGGAAAAGAAATTTGAGGGGGTGAACAGCGTGAAGAGTGACGCAGCCAGCAGGGCAGCCATCAAAACGGACTGAAATGCCCGAATGATGCTGAAAAAAGCGGGTTTATCCTCCAGTACGTCAGCGACCGGGGGTTCTGTTTGCGGGGTCTGATCGAGTTGTTCGGTGTCTTCCATCATGCAGATTATGCCTTACCTATCAAGAATTGACAAATAACAGGTTTGAAATTTCCAACCCGCTTTTTACAAATCCAATAAGGACAATTACGTTACAATAATGGTGCCACCATTGATGGTATCGCCAAGGATGGCGTTACCATTTGGCGCCACAATTGACAAAAGGAGAAAAATTGCCCATGGCCACTCTGTCCGACAATGATAAACGAGTGTTGCTGGCGCTGGCAAGAGAATCGCTTACAGCAGCCGCCAATGGGAACCGGCTGCCTGAACCCAACCCCGAGGAACTTTCACCGACTCTGATGGAAACGGGTGCTACTTTTGTGACTCTCACCAAAGCGGGCGAACTGCGCGGCTGTATCGGCGCACTGGAGCCATACCAGCCGCTGGTTGCGGATGTGATTGAGCACGCAGCCGCAGCGGCAATCGATGATTTCCGTTTTCTGCCGGTCGAACCGGATGAAACAAGCCAGATCGCCATAGAAATTTCGGTGCTGACCCGCCCTGAAAAACTGGATTACACCCAGGCAGAGGATTTGCACACATTGATCCGCCCCGGGATTGACGGCGTTGTGATCCGCGACGGAGCCCGGCGGGCGACATTTTTACCGCAGGTGTGGGAACAGCTCCCGGATCTAAACGACTTTATGGCGCACCTGTGCCGGAAAATGGGCGCTTCCAGCGAATACTGGAAAAAGAATCATCTGGAAATTCTGCTTTATCAGGTGATTGAATTTCATGAATAAAAAATCCTGAGTTTTAACTCAGGATTTCTCTTAAAAGATAAGCTGGAAACGTAAGATTAGACTGGAACAGCCTGGCGGTAAGCCTGAGCCTGAAGGTGAGCGGTGACAACCTGTGAGTATACAGAAGTCACCAGGACTCCGATCACGCAGGCGATCACGCCCAATGGGGCAATCAACCCGGCAACCAGTGTACCCAGTACAACGATCAGATATGGAACGAAAGCTTTACGGACGATACCGAAGATCTCGCCCAGTTTCAGTGCTGCGCCCATGCTGCCGGTATCAGCCAGCCGAGCCAACGAAGCCGGTAGGAGGAACGCAATCAGCAAGCCGTAGATAAAACCCAGCCCGCCGCAGATGCAGGATACGGCAATTGACAGCGTATTATAGAGATCAGCATTCTGTCCGCTGTTCGCAAAAGCGGGTAGGATCTGAATCGGCAGGGTGATGATGGCCATGGGGATCGAATAAACCAGCGAGACGAGGAAGGCTTGAAACCCTTTTCCGAGAAACAGGCCAAAGTCGAAATCCGGCAGCGGGCGGGGATCATTATTCAACAAGCGCCGGATAATCTCGATGCCAAAACCCATCGCAACGATTTGCCCAAGGATCGGGATTAATTGACAAAGCGCCACAAAGCCTATCTTCTTAATCCAATCGGGGTCTTTGAAAACATAAGAAAATGCCAGGCCAAAATTCATATTCCACTCCTTAAACAAAAATGATTCGGGAAAAACCCCCTGAGATCGAACACATTGAACGAAAGAATGCGTTCCTCAGGGGAGTTACCGGCTAGAAATGATGAAATTGATCGACCGGTAAAACAAAAATGATCGATTGACGGGCGTCGTTTTCGGTGGCGCGGGTGACATTCTTACGGATGATATCCAGCGCCTGATCTGTCATTTCGTCTTCCACGCCGATCATCAAGGTGCTTTGACCTTTGCGAAGAAAACCCCCGGTTGAGGCAATATAGGTAACGCGGAAGTTCGCCTGGGTTAATGCGTGTGAGATATTGTCATTATCGGAATCACGGACGATTGCAATAATCAGTTTCATGGTTATATCACCTCAAAATGGTCTACTTCCAATGTGAAGATGGTGGCCCCGCCGATGGTGATGGGGGTGGGGGTGGGCAGCGGAAGGGGGGCGCTTTCCAATGGAACCGCGATATATTCCACTCTCTGGCGGCAATTTTCCTGAAGTGCATCCAATGCCATGGATAACCGGCTTTCTGTCACCCCAACCAGCAATGTCGCGTTACGCCGACCTAAAAATCCGCCCACGCTCGGTAGCCTGGTGGAAATAATACCGAGGTTGGTTAAGGCTTCCTGGGCATTTTCCAGATCCTGGGCTTGAATGATCGCCCAGAATAGAAGGGTCTTTTCAACGTGCGGGAGTTTATCACCCATAATACTCCTTTTCATCATTGATGTGGTTGGTCAGTTAGTAAGATCTCTTTTGGCTCGTTCCCTGAAACTGTCATCGTTTGCCCGGTGGCAAAGGTGATGACGGTATCTGTTTTATGCCGGGTCAGTGTCACTCCCTTATACTTTACTGTTACCGGCCAGGGAAAATCATTCCGGCCATCCAAAAACAAATGGCTTGCCTGAACATATTGTACACCAAGACAATGGAGAAATAAACGTCTGGGTGCCAATCCTTTCAGATTCCCCCTTTCGCCAATCGGCTCGCCGGTTTCAGCATGCAGAACTTCCTGAAAGTCACAAAAACGCAGGAAATTGACCTTGATCGCATCCATCAGACGCATGGTCAGATCCACCGCCAGATCACGCCGTCCGGCATCCAGCAGTCCCTCACCGATAAGCGCATTCCAAAACATCAGCACACGTGGCGATTCGGCAAAACGACCGGTTTGTTTTTGTGCGGCTGCCGGAATTCCGTGAGGGTACCATGCATTTTTATTCAGGTTTTTGTCGATCAGTTTCTCCAGATGGTGTGCATCCAGGGCTCCGGACCACAGGGGAACATAACCACTGATGTCTGTCATCTGATGGTGACCGGTGGAAATGCAGACTTCGTCATCGGGCGACATACCGATCATTTCTACTTTTTCCAGACGATTGAACAGGTGATTGGTGGTGTAGTAGGCATTGCCGTGCAGCCAGGATACATTGAAGAAGTCGATTGTTTCCTGGGTGAGCTGTCCTCCGGTTTGGCCGGTGACCATAAGCTGGAACCGCCGGCGGGTATCATCTTTTCCGGAGATTTGGACCAACAGGCGCTGTGGTTTTGAAAAACCGGTATTAACGTCAAAGGAGCCGTTGCCTTTTTGCGTGAACAGTACTTTTCCGTTCTGAATTTGATGGGTTTCATAATCTCGGAAGAAAAATGCAGCGTTCTTTTCATTCCATAATTCTTGATGATGAGCTTTCAATCGCGATTGGATCTCTGTGATTTCCTGAACGAGATCATCGCGACCCGCGGCCTGGATCAATTTGAGCAGGCAGACGCTTTCATGATACAGAAAACCTGCCAAAGCCGGTGATTCCACCATACGGATGTTCAACCCCTGCGCACCCGTTTTCCAACGTTCAAAGGCCGGGCTGTCTTCCAATCCGCTCTGTTCGATGGTTTGCCATTCCGGAAAGCCGTCGAGATCTTTATCCTGATCTGGAGTAAACCACAACTTGAAAAAGGTGACCAGGGTTTCGAGATTATCTTTCAACCAGGTCTGGTCAGGGGTGACCGCATACAGATCTGATGACATGGTACAAAGGATGGGCTGATCGAGGATTTCACGGAAAGAGCGGCGGGTAGCATCTTTTCCTGCCGGTTGGATGGACCGATATTTGTCCAGAAAGAAATCCAGAATGCTGCGTACCTGACTGGCCCCACCCGGCAGGAGGAATCCCGACAGAAAATACGCGTCGAAAGTGGAGGGTTTTTTCCATTGCGGGATCACCCCTTTGCCTTCTTCGGCAAAGGAATACCCCATATCCGGACGGCGACTTTTCACAAAAGGAACCCCATCAGAGCCGGCATCCATCACCAGTGAAAAAGCTGACCGCTGCGCCGCTGCCAGTTCCAGATCCAACTGCTCGTCGCCGGTAAAGATCTCTACATTTTGAGATTCATTGGTCATCCAGACGCGGGCAATGCTGGCTTCCCAGGCTGAATTCACCACTTCACGGGCGTGCTCCAGGGATGCCTGAACGTCGGTTTGAGAAGAAAGCGCCCAATAAACCGTGCGACTTTTGCCGGGCACAATCTGAAAATCCTGCCACAGTGCAGGGAAGGGGCTGTCGGCAATCTGCGAAGGGCCGGCCAGCAGACAGACAGGGTTCAAATTGTACGTCTTGCCCTGTAATACCGCCGTATCGCCCATAAAGGATGGGCTCATATTTTCACCTTCGTCCAGGGGCTTCAAATTGGAGCACAATTCGAACCGGAAGGTGACCACCTTATTGCCGGTGTTTTGGAATTGATAACTACCGGCAATGGTGTGTGAATCGGGTACCCAGTATTCAGCCGTACAACTGATTTCGGGTGAAGGCACCAGGTTCAGGCTGATGTAATTGGGTAAAAAATGTTGCAGGACAGGTTTATTTTGAAAGGTCAGAGGATCTACGAAAACCTGATCGTTGAAAAGAAAGCGTGGAAAAACGCTCATACTCTGCGCGCGCAGCCCGTATGTGGTATGCATCAGCAGAGAGGGCGGCTCATGCCTGGCGATGCTGAGTTCCCAGATCTGGTCATCAAACGGGTCGATTTTACAGAATCGGGAATCGGCTGCCAGGGTAAACGAAAACGGGTTCTCAAAAGGTAAATCCCAAATTCTCATGGTTCTTTTTTTACTACACCTGTGGAATTAAGAAAAGGTGTATTGAGAAAATCTCTCAATACACCCTGGTTTCACTGTTACATATTTTTTATTTAATACGTGGTCACATTATAGAACCAGTTGGTGGCGTATTGCCCGTTGGGGAAATCAATCCTGACGGCAATGGCACCCACATACATCAAGCTCTCCGGGATATCAAAGGTAACCAGGAATGTGCCGCCTTCTCCGGTTTCAAGCGTGGTCACCTCTTCGAAACCCACGCCATTGGCATCGGCTCGCCCCATGGTGACGGTATAGCTGGTGTCAGCCGGGAAGTCATTGGCCTGGATTGTAAGGGTATCATTATAAACAACCCCGCGGATGCCAAAGGTGGGGGTACCTTCTCCGTAACCTTCAAACACGTTGAATGGGGGTTCGCTGGCCGTTGCCTGAGGAGCCGCCGGGGAAACATATTGCATTTCCGCTGTGGCCACGCTCACCGAAGAATCGGCGGGCAGCAAAACTTCAGCGGTAGCGGTCGGTTCGGGAGCTTTCGTCTCGGTAGGTTTCGGTTTGTCAGTAGGTTTGGTGGTAGGCGATATCGCTTTTTCTACCACTGCCTCGGAAGGTTCTGATGTAACCTGGAACTCAATTGAGGGCTCATTCGTTAATGGAGAAGCAGTCGATGCCGACCGCGTACATGCCGGTAGAACCAGCAGGGAAAGAGCAACAAAAAGTGTAAGTATGGAACGTAATTTCACCGGAACCTCCTTGGATTAACCGCTTGATAAAGATCTCTGTCAACCAACCAGACCACAACTGCCTCAGCCAATCCGGCATCGGCCGAATTGCCCATCAGGCAGGATGGAATGAGTTTGTCTGTTTGCAAAACCACCATGTTTCTCATCTTCAAACGTTGCTTACCTGACATCATTGCGTACTAACGATCTAAGTGATCTATGTTAGAATTTTTCAATCAGGTACCACTAACTAAACAGTCGGATGTAAAAAATGAACAATTTTGATCAAAAACCAGACGAAGACAGGCTCAACCTGGATGAGGATGATAACACCATGCCGGGGATGAGGCTTCGTCGTTTATTATCACGAAACTCAGCTTCCCAAACCACTCCCACCGAACCCGGGAAACTGGAACAACCCGCGACAGATCTTACTTCTGATCCGATCCTGAGTACAACAGATGCAGAAAACGTACCAGTTTCAGATGAAACCCCGTCCGATTTTGACGGCCCAGCGGAAAAATCGCAACAATTTATCACCGATACCTCTGATCTGCCCACCATTCCACCGGATGCCGGCATAAAGGCCGAAGAAGATACCTCTCAGCCTACATTGACTGGGGATTCGATTGAGGAAGAAGCATGGTATTCGGAGGTGATGACCGGTGACAGCCTGGAAGATGAGCAGCCTGCACCGCTGGACAACCCGACCATGGCCCTTTACCCCGGACGCGAGTTTCTCGACCAGAGTCAAGAGGAACAGTCGGGCGGCGACGACCTGCCTGGCGGGGAAGAACCCTCGATCAGCGAAAACCTGCCGGGCGGTGAAAACCCACCGATTGATGAACCTCCCGTAACGCCGCCTGCCGGGAAAGCCAGCGATACCATTCCGTTGCGCACCGAGCCGATGCACACCAGATCCAACGATGTGACTCTGCCTCCCTCAAGTTTGAGTGAAGGTGAACAGCTTCCCAGGCGGGTGGACCAGGTTGATAAGTTTGCCACCCGCGTGACACCGGCAGCTTTTCAATCACGCCCACCGGCCAGCACACAGGTGAATACCACCCACACCCGCGCATCACAGACACGGTCACAGGTACCGGCACAGCCGCCATCACAGCCGCCTGTACGCCGATATACCCCCCGTAATGCCCCGCCCAATGCGGCTCCACCGGCGAAGAAAAAGAATCTTGGCTGCGCCTACCGGGTCGGGATTGTGATGCTGTTCGGGCTGGTGGGTATTCTGATCATTGGCGCCTCGCTTGTGGTGTACCAGTATTTTTCCATCCTGGCTTCTCTGCCCGAAATCGATGATCTGAAAAACCGGGCTTCTCAGTTTGAAACAACCCGGATTCTGGATCGCGAAGGCAATGAATTGTATGAGGTGCTGGATCCCAATGCCGGCCGGCGTACCTACATTCCACTGGATAAAATGTCGCCCAATATCATCGCGGCCACCATTGCCACCGAGGACAAGGAATTCTACAATCACCCCGGGTATGATCCCATGGCACTGGCGCGTGCGTTATGGCAGAACTACACCAACCAGGAGATCGTTTCAGGCGCTTCCACCATCACCCAACAACTTGCCAGGACTCTGCTGTTCACACCTGATGAACGAATTGAGCAATCCTATTACCGCAAGGCCCGCGAGATTGTGCTGGCGGCCGAGATCACCCGCAAGTACAGCAAAGAGGAAATCCTTGAGCTGTATCTGAATGAAAACAACTACGGTTATCTGGCGTATGGTGTCGAGGCGGCCGCTGAGACCTACTTCCACACCGATGCTGCTTCGTTGGATCTGGCGCAGGCCAGTTTCCTGGCCGGTATCCCACAGTTGCCGGCAGTCTATGACATCTTCACCAATCGGGAGGAGACTCTGGCCCGTCATGAAGATGTCATTGTCCTGATGTTCGAGCTTTCGGAAGAGAAAGACTGCATCCATGTATCTACCAGCGATCAGCCCGTGTGTGTGAACGCCGGCAATGCCACGCAGGCGCTGGATGAGATCAAGGCGTATGATTTTCAGATGGACCAGAATGTCATGGATCACCCCCACTGGGTGAACTATGTACGCATGCTGCTGGAAGAACAGTTTGGCGCAGAAACCATTTATACATCCGGTTTCACAGTTTACACCACCCTGGATCCCTCGCTGCAGGATGCGGCTGAAGAGACCCTGAAAAACCAGGTGGAAACGCTGGCGGATCGCAATGTGCACGGCGGAGCGCTGGTTGCCATTCAGCCCACTACTGGTGAAATTCTGGCCATGGTGGGGTCCCCGGATTTCTACAACGAAACCGATTCCGGGCAGATCAATATGGCGATCAACCCCCGGCAGCCCGGTTCGGCCATCAAACCTCTCACATATACCGCCGCTTTCGAAAAAGGCTGGACGGCTTCCACGCTGATCTGGGATGTGCCCACCGATTTCACCCCCAGTGGGCTGGAGGATGACAATGGCCCACTCTATCAGCCGGTGAACTATGATGGCAAGTTCCATGGTCCCGTCACCGTGCGCACCGCGCTGGCAAACTCGTACAATGTGCCGGCGGTCAAGACGCTGCAATTTGTGGGAGTCTACGACAACCCGGATACCTCTGAGGCTGACGGTTTGATCAATTTTGCCAAACGGATGGGGATCACCACCCTGACGCAAAACGATTATGGTCTGGCGCTTACTTTAGGCGGCGGCGAGGTGACATTGCTCCAGTTGACCAACGCGTTTTCAGTATTTGCCAATCAGGGACGTTACATTGAACCGGTGGCTATTCTGAAAATTGTGGATCATGAAGGAAATGTGGTGTACGAACACGAGCAGACCGAGGGCAAGCAGGTGATCCGACCGGAACATGCTTATATCATGAGCTCCATTCTTTCGGATAATGCAGCCCGGACACCCATGTTTGGCTCCAACTCGGTGCTGAATCTGCCGTTTCAGGCGGCAGTGAAAACCGGTACCACCAACGATTTCCGCGATAACTGGACGGTAGGTTATACTCCCGATCTGGCAGTGGGTGTATGGGTGGGCAACCCCGATTACACACCCATGGTCAACACCACCGGGTTGACCGGTGCTGCTCCCATCTGGTCGCAATACATGCAAACGGCCGTGAACCAACTGACCGGCGGAAATTATTCCAACTTCAGACGCCCGGACGGTATCGTGGATGAGGTGGTGTGTGCTTACTCCGGAACGCGCCCATCTGAGTGGTGCCCATCGCAATACAGTGAGATCTTTGCCTCCGATCAGCTTCCTAAAAAGAAAAGTGAAGATTTATGGGTGAAAGCACAGATTGACACCTGGACCGGTCTGAAAGCATCAGCCGAGTGCGGCGACTTTACCGCCGATGATTTTGTGCTCAATGTAAAAGAATCATGGGCCAAAAAGTGGATCCAGGACACCCAGGAAGGACAGGAATGGGCGGATTCCATGGGATTTGACGACCCGATTCTGTTCGCACCCAAACGTGAATGTACAATGGATGACCCCAGGCCGCGCATCCTGTTTGCCAACCTGGAAGAAGGACAGACCATCACAACCAATCCGCTGGATATTTATGCCCTCATTACAGCCACGGAAAACTTCAAACAGTACCGCCTGGATTGGGGAGTGGGCGATGATCCATCTGAGTGGAACAATCTGCTCAATAAAATCACCGAGCAGTATGATCCACCGGAGCGAATTTACACATGGGATCTGTCTGACGTGAAGCCGGGTATCATCACCCTGCGTATCTACATGCGTAGTACCGAAGGCACTTACGCGGAAAAGAAAATCCACCTGAATATCAAGGTGCCCACCGCTACCCCAACGCAGACTGCCTCGCCCACGGTGACACCCACCTCAACCAGCACACCTACGGCTACCCTGCCGCCCACGCAGACATCAACCACCGAGGTGATCCCGCCATCGCAAACGCCGACCCCCAGCGAGACCCCGACACAGCAACCGTAACAGAAGTGCGTTAAAGCGGGAAAAACGAAATTTGCGAAGGCTGCTGAGGCCCAGGCTGACTGCCTTCAAGCGCGGAGAAAAAATCGGATCTTTGCAGCAGTTCCCTGTTGCAAAGATCCGTAATGTTTTTATATGTGAGTAACTTAATACGGTCGTTCATCGCCGCAGAGAGGATCGGGTTGTTGTTGAGCTTATACATTAACAGACCCAGCAACAAATCCGGCAGGACAATCACACGCGTACCCGTTCCGGCAGCTTGAAAAGCGATTTCGCTGACCGCCGCATGATCAATGACCGAAAAAGTGAACTGAGGTTCACCCAGATCGTCCTCCTGCCAGATCACCTCCGGATCGGCGTGAATGGCGTAATTCAGGCGCATCCCCAGCGTATGCAGGTTATCCACCGTGCGCTGTTTCTCATCGGTCAGCGATTCGCGTTCAAACTCGGGCAGCCAGTGCAGGGGGCCGGAGGATTCTTTACGATGTTCGGTATAGGCAGCCGTGATCTGTTTCACCAGGGTGGAGGAAGGCGTCAGGTTCCCCGGGAAGCGCGCGCACAAGGCACGATCGACCTCGACCGGATCCAGAGAACTGTCATCCCAAAACTGCTCCCGGAACGCGCATTCAACCCGATCTGAAAGGGTAACCGACCTGGGTTGGTCTTCGTTTTTAAGCCAGTACAGACGGTTCTCCTGCGCTCCATGTTGGATCTGCAAGCCGGTGAATGGACCATTTTCACTCAGCAAGCCGGCAATTTCCTGCTGGATATCCTTGATGACGTGGTATGGCAGTGATTCTTCACTGGTAGTCAGCAGATGCCGCCGGGTGAGATCTGACAGACAGGCCGCGGTGACTTCCAGTTCATCCGCAGGCTCGCTGCGTTCCATCAGATATCTGCGGATTGCATCGACGCATACCGCGTGGGTGGTCAGCGGCGGTTTTGTGTAAGAAGTGGGTTCATTTTTCCATAACACCTGAACAACTTCCTCATCAGATCGCATGGCGGAGCTTTGTGCGGAGAAACCGGCATTCTCTGCCGCATACAGGGTGCTGGCCAAAAAGGCGGGTTCGGCTTCGCTGACCGCGCCCAGCAGGGGGGTGTTTCTGCTCAGGAGCCCATGCAGACCGGCGATTGTCTGATGCACCGCTGATGCATACCAGCTCCAATCGAACCGGCGGCGTTCGAGCGCGCTTTTCATGGGCAGCACCGCGTTTTTCCCCCATAACCAGCCGGACCAGACAGCCGTCAGGCTCCAGAATGCCTGGTTGGGGCGCGGGAAAACGGTACAGGCCGATGAAAAAGTGAGCGGGCGATCAGCGGAATCAGCCTTGAAGCCTGATATGCGGCCTTTGTACAGGCACACACCCTGATCTCCCTGCGGCACATCGGGCCAGACACTGAACGCGACCGGTTTTTCCCACGCGCTCCACTGTTCAATCGCTTTGTCGATCAGCAGCCACAGATTGGGTTCGCGGTACTGACCCGGTGTGGAAAGAATTTTTGGCCGGGTCTTCGAAAGCGGCCAGCTCCACATCGAATTTCCTTCATCCAGCAGGAAGAACAGAATGGCATTCAGCAATTTCTTATGAAACGGGCTGGTATCCATCCGTTCGATGCGGTTGATGAAGGTGAACAGGAAGTTGAGAGCCCGCGCTGTGTACACCTGGCTCACATCTTCGGCAGCTTTCAGCACATCCGGGTTGATATTGACACGCTGGAGGGCGCGGGCGCGGTGCAGGGCATCTAGGCTGGTGGAGTTGTACCGTTCCACATCCTCGGCATCCACCGTGAACTCACCCTGCGAGCCGCAGTTTGGGCAGGAGAGGATTTTGGAGCGCATCTGCAATGGCTCTTTGCGCCAGGTGAACGCCTGAGCCTGAACCACATTGCCGCAGTGCGGGCATTTTGTTTCATAGAGTGATTGAAGATACGTCTCCACCCGCATGGTTTCCTGCTTCTCTTTGGCAAAATCTGCCAGAGCCGCAATGAAATCCAGCCGTTTGGGAGCGGAGCAGATCAACTCTAGGTAAAACTGGAGAATTGGATTGTTACAGATGATCAACACCTGGTATCCGGCCTGAGCCAGTTCAACGGCCAAATGCGGGGATGCGCCAAACGGATCAATCACCCAGGTGTGCGGGGGGATGAGGGTACTCAGGCCATATGCCAGTGCGCCGGTGGGTACGGGAGGTAAAAATCGGTGTAATGGGGCTTCAACAGGGATGCTTTCTCCCGCAAAATAAGGCAGTGAACGGCCGTCATCCCTATATTCTGACATGGGTCGTATAGCTGTCATATAAATAAGTATACGGCTTTTTCCTGAAAATTGATTCAGTATCTGGAGGTTATCGAACCAAAAAACTGCCAATAAGGCAGCTTTACGACTGATTCAAGGATGATTGAAGTCGGAAAGGAGGCTACTTTGTTCCGGTGAACTCGAAGTGGCAGGTTTCGATATCCTGCCAGGTTTCGTTATCCGGCTGAAACAGATAGCAGCCCAGAATGGGGGAAACGCGTTGGACTTCTTCGCGCATCAAATTGGCAATCCGGCGAATGGCAAAATGGGCATTGGGAGCCGCCCGCAAACTGATGAAATGAAACAGGGTGCGCAAATTGGCTGTAATCAGCACCCGGCGATTGAAAGCGTTGGGCACCACGTAGGATGCCAGGTGGGGGTTCCACGCGTAAAGCTGCGCATAGGTATCTTGCACTCTCTGCATGGCTTGAGTAAATGCATCCTGCATGCCCGCCAGGACAAATTTTTTCGGCAGAGCATACCCCAGGCTGATGGAGAGCGGTTGAGCAGTTTGGGTCATCATGCGGTGGCGTTTCAGCTCAAAATAGGCGCCCTGGTCAAGCACCACATCGAATGTAAATGTGGCATGTTCCAGTTCGCGGATGGGTATATCAAAATGTGAACAGCTGCCCAAAAACAGTTCAGTAAAGGCTTTTTTCTGATCAGGGTTCATCGCCGCAGCAAGCCGCTGGCATTGGAGATAAGATTTTTCTCCATACCGGTACAGAACAGCCGCAATCACCTGTTCTTCAAGGTTTGTATCATATGAAACCAGCCGGCAGGCACAGGTATCCGCTACCGCTGAAGGAAATTGCTGAACAATAGCCGGTATGGCTTGCTCAACCGTCTGGAGGTAGGCGGAAGGGCGGGCGTACTTCACCAGCGTGGGGATGTTTTGCAGCGCCACGGCTTTGATCTCTTCACCCATGCTGCGCACTTCAGCCAGCGGGTGAGAAAGCATCTTGATCAGCGCATATTCCAGAGCACGTCCGTTGATGGTGACGCCGACATTCGCCAGAGAACTGGCCGGCAGCAGGTAGCGGCATACGTCAATATATTCGGAGCGAATGCGGGCCTGCCAGGAATCGGGATTCTCACCTTTCTCACACGGCTGCACGGTTTCGACGACAGATTTGATGGCCGGAAGCGATTGCAGGTACGTTTCAAAAAGCGTTCGGCAGGTATTTTGGTAGATTTCTTTTAGACCCGGTTGATCATCCAGCTCGGCGGGAGTGAAAAAGTTGTCCGCTTTCCACTTTTGATATCGGCTCGATTTCTCGGTATACGAGGCGAGCCGATTGCTCTCAAGACATTCAATCGCCAAACGGGAGATGTTTTCTACGGCGATGTGCAGAACCGCATGTTCTGCTACCGAAGCATGGCCGTATCCTACCACCCATTTTTCATGAAAATCGGCGCTGGTTTCATCGGAAAGTTCGCCGGCAATTTCGGCAAAGGATTTTGGGGAGCGAGATGTTTTGGCAAAGGCGACGGCGATAGTTTCAGGAGAAAGTTCTTTGGGATCCAACAGATAGATTCTTCGCTCATCCGTCATCTCAGTCTCCTTTCAAATCCCGGTTAATTTCAGTGAGGATCGGATCGTTCGCAGCGATACCGGACAGGGTGGGGGGTAGGGTATCAGACGCTGAGACGATCGACAGGCAGCTTGGTTGGCTAACACCGAGCGAACGCGTGATTGGCGCGGAAAGCCAGCCTGTCAGCAGTGGTTTGCCCTGATCGACAACGGAGCGGATAAATAACGTGAAAGGGTTAGCCGTATCCTGTTCGACGAAAGCGTTGTACAATCCGGCTGCCGGTAAAAGCTGCATGGGATCGCAACTAAGTTCCACCCTGGTTGTTCCACCATCATCTGCTTCTGACGTTCCTGCATCTAACAATGTAACCGGTATGGTATAGGGCCGGCCCAACAGTGCATTAGCCGTTTCGATCTGTCCGGTCGTCAGGCTGGTGCGGATGCGACTGGAGGAAATGCGTCCATCCTGGTCCTGCCTGAAGGGAACAATCTCCACGTTATACCCCATCGTCTTGCCGATCTCGCGCAGTGTATCCGGGTTGCCCAGGCGATCTTTCCCAAGAGCAAAATCCGGTCCGATGACCAGTTCCCGCACATTCAGGTGGTCATGCAGCATCGACATAAATTCAAACGGGGTCTTTTCGGAGAGCGATCTCGTAAATGGAATGGTCACAACGTAGTCGATGCCTAGGCGGTGCAGAATGCCGGCTTTTTCCTCCGGCAGGGTCAGATAAAACGGGTGCTGAAGACCGCGCAGAACAACGATGGGGTGCGGGAAAAAGGTCACGACAACGGATGGCAAAGATTTCTGGCGGGCAGTCTCAATTAATTGAGACATCAAAACCTGATGACCCAGATGAACGCCGTCAAAAGAACCGATGGTCACGGCTGAAGCGTCCAAAGAAAGTGTTTCCAATCCACCATAATGGAACTGCATTATTCGGGCTCCTCGTATTATCCGGTGTGACGCTCAGTTTTCAATGATGGATCAGGTTATTCGCTGAAGAATACTTTCCGCGGCTGCCAGACCATTTCGTCTTCCATCAGTTCAAGCAGAGCCACCAGCTCGCCCTGTTCGCTGATTGCGCGTACCTGTTTGGGGCTGTCAGGATCTGCGGGAATACGGTGACCATGATGGACATCATCCACCTGCTCCTGGGTCAGCTCAATCGAGGGCCAATCCGAGAGGGCTTCCGCAGCCGGGATGAGATACTGGTACCAGGAACCTTCATCAAAAGCCTGGCGGAGTTTGTTCAGCGGAGTGGAATCGCGCAAAGTAAAGCGACCGCTCTTGGTGCGGCGCAGACCTACCAGATGCGCCCCGCAGCCGATCCGCTCGCCCAGCTCATGCGCCAGCGAACGCATATACGTTCCGGAGGAGCAATAAACATCCACCACCACTTCAGGGGGAGCCCATTCAAGCAGTTCGATGCTGTATACATGAATGGTACGCGGCTCGAGTTCAACGTCCTCGCCTTCACGAGCCATATCATAAGCACGCTTGCCCTTTACTTTGATAGCTGAATAGGGCGGTGGAACTTGTTCGATTTCACCTTCAAAAGCGCGCAGAACTTCTTCGAATTCTTCTTCAGTAATGGTGACCGGAGCGGTTTTGGTGATGACACCGTTTGAATCATACGTATCGGTGGCGGTGCCCAATTGAATCACAGCCTGATAGCGTTTGTTGGAGGCAGAAACATATTCACTCAACCGTACAGCCGGGCCAATAAGAACTACCAGTACACCTGAAGCGCGCGGATCCAATGTGCCGGTGTGACCGGCTCGGCGGATGTGGGTTCCCCGGCGTACCACCTGTACTACATCATGGGATGTCAGACCTACCGGCTTATCAATGACCAGCACACCCGATATGGCATTCTTAAGATCGAATTTCTTATCCCTTGTATCCATTTCCTGTTAACCGTCCTGGAAAACTCACCTTTCTCCTGATTACTGTAACAACACTTTTGTTGCTTTTAAGACATCCTCGTGGATCTGTTCCATACTGCCCGCGACCTCCGCCCCGGAGGCTGCCTTGTGCCCCCCACCTCCAAAGGCCACCGCAACTTTTGACACATCGAAGCCGGGTTTTGCACGCCAGCTCACTTTTATTTTTCCGTCGCTTCCCTCAACAAAAATAACGGCAATGTTGGCGCCGGTGATGGAAGAAAGTACATTGATCAAATCGGCATCATCCCGGCCTGGATAACCGGCATTTTTTCGATCTTCCAATGACAGGCTGGTCCACACCAGATTTCCATCCATCTGAATATGGGCGATACCGTACCCCCAAAATTGAACTGCCTGGAAGCTGCGTGCATCCAGCCCTTTGGCATAGGTGGATGGCAGATCGGCGCCGATCGTCATCAGATCGGCAGCCAGCCGCAAGGTGGTGGGCGTCACATTGGAGGTCTTGAACCCGATGGTATCGGTCACCAGACCCAATAGCAGCGCTTCAGCCACCGACAGGGTGATGGGCAGACTCCAGGCAGGCAGCCGGTTGGCAAGGATCTCAGTGGTCGCGGCGGCAGCCGGTTCCACCCAGTTGATCTCAGCGAAATTGTCATTGGTAAAGTGATGATCGATGTTCAGACAGGGTTTGATCCCGGAAAAGGTTTCTCCCAGACGTCCTTTGTCGGAGCAATCCAATGCAATGACGCAATCAACCTCACCATGAATCTTGCGGGTAATTTGATCAAAACCGGGCAGAAATGCATAACTGCCTGGCGCGCCGTCAGGCAGTACCATCTGAACGGTTTTACCAGCAGCCTGCAGAGCCAGTCCCATACCCAGCAAAGAACCCACTGCGTCACCATCCGGTCGGATGTGCGATGTTACCAGAAAGCGTTGATGCGAGGCGAAGAAATCACGTACAGCCTGAAAGTGTTCTGGCTTCATGCGCCTTATTCCTCGTCGGGCTCCTCTTCCGGTTGATTTTCTGTTTTGTTCAACGAATGGATCAATCGATCGATTTTATCCGCGCGTTCCGGGGTTGTGTCCCAATGGAAGCGCAGTTGCGGATGGATACGCAACTCAACGCGATCAGCGATGGTAGAGCGCAGAAATCCGCGCGCGTGCTGCAGAGCTTCCATTACCTCGGCTTCACGCTCTTTGCCTTCCACCGCCGACACATAAATATCGGCGAAGGTCAGCTCGCGATCCACCTTGACATCGGTAATGGTGATGCCGCTCAAACGCGGATCAGCAATATCCATGATCAGCATTTCGCTCAATTCTTCTCTAAACCGGTCTGCGATTCTTTGCAGACGAATTTTCGATGGCATGTTACCCTCTCATAAAAAGGTCATGGTTACAGGAGGTTCTTTCATACAGTGCCCCCTCGCTGAAAGAACCGTCCAATATCCCATCACCGGCAAACGTTACAGTTTCTTTTCTTCAAATGTGTATGCTTCAATCATATCACCGGGAACAAAATCGTTAAAATTGCGCAGAGAGATACCGCATTCAAACCCCTGGCGCACTTCGCGAACAATTTCTTTTTCGTGACGGAGAGAAGATACCTCGGTCTCATTAATCAATTCGCCCTTCCGCATCACACGGACTTTGGCATTCCGGCGGATTTCACCCTGGATCACCTTGCAGCCGGCCACATTACCCACCTTTGAGATGGGGAAGACGGCCAGAACCTCGGCTTTGCCCAGCTCAACCTGTTCGTACTCTGGTTCCAACAGGCCTTTTACAGCCTTTTCAACATCTTCGATCAGACGGTAGATGATGTTGTAAAGCCGGATCGAAATTCGTTCTGTTTCAGCCAGCCGTTTGGCAGCGGCATCGGCTTTCACATTGAACCCGATAATGATGGCGCTGGACGCGGAGGCCAAGATCACATCACCCTCGCTGATGTTACCGGTTTGGGCGTGCAGGATGTTGATCTTGATTTCTTCGGACTTGATGTCTTTTAGTGATTCAACGATGGGCTCCAATGATCCTTCCACATCGGCCTTAACAATCAATTGCAGCTCACGCATTTTACCGGCCTGGAAATTGGCGAACATCTCTTCCAGGGTGGCCTTGGGAGCGGAAGATCTTCTCTCCTGCTCAGCAGCTTTGCGTTTTTGCACCACAGCGCGGCCTTCTTTTTCATCTTTGAAGATCTGGAAGAAGTCGCCGGCGTGCGGTACCTCATTCAGGCCCATGATGCGAACCGGGGTGGAGGGGCCGGCTTTGCGCAGGGTTTTCCCGCGGAAATCAAACATAGCGCGGATCTTTCCGGAGGCCTGCCCGGCTACTACAAAGTCACCGGCTTGCAGCGATCCGTTTTGGATCAGCAGCGTTGTCAGGACGCCTTTGTTTTTGTCGATCTCTGCTTCAATGACGGTTCCAACAGCCGGACCATTGGGGTTCGCTTTAATTTCATTGCTGTCAGCTACCAGTAAAATGGCTTCCAGAAGGTCCTCAATCCCGATTTTTGCTTTGGCAGATACCGGGACGATCATGGTATTTCCGCCCCATTCGTCGGGAACAAGACCCAACTCGGCGAGCTGTTTTTTTGTGAATTCAGGATTGGCATCGTCGAGGTCGATCTTGTTCATCGCCACGATAATCGGCACTTTGGCAGCGGTGGCGTGGTTGATGGCTTCTCGCGTCTGCGGCATCACACCGTCATTGGCAGCCACTACCAGCACAACGATATCGGCTCCCTGGGCTCCGCGAGCGCGCATGGCGGTAAAAGCCGCATGCCCCGGAGTATCCAGGAAAGTGATCAACTTTCCTTTTTGCTCAATTTGATATGCGCCAATGTGCTGTGTGATCCCGCCAAATTCACCGGCTGCCACATCCGCTTTTCGGATGGCATCCAGCAGGGTGGTTTTTCCATGGTCTACATGGCCTAAAATGGTGACCACCGGAGGACGGTTGACCAGATCTTTCGATTTTTCATTCATGATCAACTGTCGCCAGTAGGGAATGGTACCTGAGTCAATTACTTCTTCCTGCTCAGGTGCTTCCAGTGTGACTTCATAGCCCAATTCAGAAGCAATAATGGCCGCGGTATCAAAATCGATCGTCTGATTAATATTCGCCATGACGCCATTGGTCATGAGAATTTTGATGACATCAATGGGGCTTGCCTGAACACGTTGCGCCAGTTCGCGGACTGTGATACTGCCAGGCAGTTCAATTTGTTGATTAATTGCTTTATTCATATACACCTCGCCCCTTAAGTTTCAATTTTTCGCACTGCCGGTCACTGAACTGACGGATTCAACCCCGTATTCTCTTACTTTGTCCCCTGACCGGTTTCTTCGTCAGTCGTTTCATCGTCATGTTCAGGCAAAGAATCCATGAACAGACGGATATTCTGAAGATCGGCCTCTGTCAGTTCGGTTTTAAGGCCTTTCGCGACAGCCCCCCTTAAGCCATTTTTCCAGCAGTCCTGAACAGCGTGCAGATAGACACCCCTGCCAGCCAGTTTTCCGGTTGGGTCTACAACCACCCCGTTGACAGTTTTAACCAGCCGGACCAGGCTGCGCTTTGAAGTAACCGAGCGGCACCCCACACATGTTCTTTGCGGAATATGCTTGACCCGTTCAGGTTTCTTCTTGCTCATATACCACCCGTTTTCATGCCAGCAAACCGGAAACCCGCTTATCGGGTGCCGTTTTGCTGGTTACCAGCCATTGATGCACTGGCAACCAGCCATTTTGCTGAATTTTGAGCTGACGACCTAGTCGACTTCCCAGGTATCGTCACCAAGCTTGTGTTTCTTGCGAACCACAGTCTTGTCAGCATCGGGGTCGTATTCAATTTCGACAAACCGACGCTTCTTCTTCTTTTTCTTCTTCTTTGGACCACCCGGTCCACCGGCGTCAACATCTTCCTCTTCATCTTCGATCACCTCTTCGGTGATGATAGAGGGTTTCAGTTTGAACAGTTCCTCAAAGGAAACCTCAGCTTCCTCCTCTTCTTCAGCGGGCGCCTGCGGTTTATCAGGTGCGGTCACTTCTTCTTCAACGGTCGGCAGTACATCCGCAGGGACCTGAGCAACGGGTTCTTCAATGAAGGGTTCAGGTTTCCACTCTTCTTCGGCTTCTTCAACAACCGGTGCTTCAACCTTACCGGCCTGAGCTTCGATCTCGGCAGCAGGAGCTTCGGCTTCTTCAGCAGACGGCAGAAGCTGTTCATACCATTGCTTGATGGATTCCATGGCTTTCGGGCCAATACCCTGCAACTTGAAGATCACATCGATATTTTTCTGGATTTGAGCCAGCAGATCTCCGGTAGTGAGATAGCCGCTTTCCTGCAGAATATTCACCACATGTTCCGGCAGGCCGCTATCCAGCAGATTCTGCTCCAGAACTTCAGCCGGGTATTGATCGGCCAGGGTGGATACCTGTTCGCGGGTTGCTTTTTGAACCTCAGGGGCGTTCTGCAAGGCAATGCGTTTCTCCACACGGTCGGTGAAGTGCGCCATGGTTTCGTATTCTTCGGCGGTCAGCGGACGGCCTTCCGCTTTCTTTCCCAGCAGTTCGACAACATGATCGAAGACCGGTTTTTCGGCTTCGAAGTTGGCCACCAGCGAGGGATCACCCTGCAGTTTGCCCACTGCATCGGAGGTGGCCTCGCTCAGGCTCTTGATGTCGATACGCCAACCGGTCAGCTTGGCAGCCAGGCGGGCATTTTGCCCGTCACGGCCGATGGCCAGGCTAAGTTGATCTTCGGGAACCACCACGGTAGCGGTTTTGGAATTTTTCTCGTTCAGATAAACGCCGGTCACTCTGGCGGGGCTGATGGCTTTGGCAATAAACACGACCGGATCGGCATTCCACTCGATCACATCGATTTTTTCGTCATGCAGCTCGCGAACGATGGCCTGGATACGCACGCCGCGGATACCCACGCAGGCGCCGACCGGATCGATGCCGGATTGGGTGGCTGAAACTGCCACTTTGGCGCGTTCGCCGGGTTCACGGGCGATGGAGCGGATTTCCACGATGCCATGGTAGATTTCGGGTACTTCATTCTCAAGCAACCGACGCAGAAAATCGCGGTGGGTTCTTGAGAGAATAATTTGCGGTCCTTTGTTTGAATCTTTGGCTTCCGCCACCAGCGCACGGACACGGTCGTGGATACGGAAACGTTCGCCAGGGATCATTTCCTTGCGGTACAACGCGCCTTCAGCACGCAACTCCAGGCCGATTGTCAGGCCCTGTGAATTGGCAGCCTGGACGATACCGCTGACGATTTCACCCAACTGTTTTGAGTAATACTCAAGCTGAGCCATGCGTTCAGCATCGCGAATACGCTGCTGAATCACCTGGCGGGCAGTTTGGGCGGCCACGCGGCCAAAATCGGTGGGTGTGCTTTCGACAGTCACCAGAGCGCCGATTTCTGCATTTGGATCAACGGCTTTCGCCCGAGCCAGATCAACTTCAGTGCGGTCGTCCATCACTTCATCGACGACTTCCTTCTCGGCATAGATCAGCACCTTGCCGGTGTCAGGGTCGATTTTGGCCTCAATTTTTTGATCCGCAGAAGCGTTCAACGATTTCCGATAGGCATGAACCATAGCAGATTCGAGCGCCTGAAGGATGACTTCCTTCGGGAGCTGCTTTTCTTCTATCACTTCGTTGAAGGCAAGGATAAATTCGTTCTTCATCCAACCACTCCATACATTCTTTGTCTAATAAGCAGAAAAGTGGGGGAGGCCCACTTTCCAAGATGAATCTTAGAACTTCGACTGCCTTATTTTAACATAATTTACCAGCCGTCGCAAGTATTGTCAAATTGTCTGTACGTCCAAAACAGGAATGTATTCATTTACCAGGTTCAAATGGTATCTTCCCATTATCCCTGTTGATCAATATCTTCTAACAACGCGAACAGTTCTTCAGCGGAATGGATGCCAAGTTTCTGGTAGATGTGGCGAATATGGCTTTTGGCTGTATTTGCACTGATCTGCATGGAGCTTGCTATTTGAAGATAGTTCTTTCTCCGGGCAAGCAGTTGGAGGGTTTCCTTTTCTCGTTGAGTTAAGGAACGACAATCCGCTATTAGCTCACAATTACGCTCTAAAAACAGGGACAACGATGCCTGATGTTCGATCGTGTTCTGGTATCTCTCCAGGCTTTCCATATTGCCCGGATTTCCTGGAGAATCTGCACCTTGCTTGGATGGGATGGAATCATTGAAGGTGGTCTTCATCTGGCCTGAGAAAAACAATAGCATTCCTGCAATAAAGATCATGTATGACAGAACCAGAGACGCGATGGGCGTGAAGTCCACCATGAATGAACCAATTGTACTCCAAAGGGCTGATCCTGTGGTCAAACCTAAAGAGTTGGATGCCAGCACAGCGATGGCGATCTTAATCGCATTATTCTTATCGAGAGCTCCGTAATTTCCTGCAGTATTGTAGAAGATGGTCACATACAGGAAAAATCCCACGAAGGTCAGGGCAAGAGTGATTTCCTGGTATTCATCAAAAAGCTGGTTACAGAAGATGGCAAGGGTAATCAGGACGGTTACGATCAGCGGAACCAGTGATTTTGTGTTTCGCTTCCTGAAAACAAACTCAATGACCGCCGCCGCCAGGAAAATCGATAACGTCAGTGAAATCACGGAAGAATTAGATAAGGAGAGTGAACTTTCAGTCTGTGCAATCTGAGCGAGGATGACGTTACGGATAAAGTTAATGGAAGAACTCAGTAAGAAAAATGAAATGAGATACCTGATCGGAAGAGGGAATCCTGCTCTGTTGACTGCTTCTTTCCCTGGTATTTTCTTAAGATCATGGCTCGTCGGTGCAGGTTTGTGGATTTTGTTATTTGACCGTATCAGTGATCCTACGAATAACGGAAGCACTAAAACACATCCCATGATTAATGCCGGAGGGAGATTATCTACCAATAAATAGAGCAGCAGATGGCTTGCCATGGAGCCGAGGATGATTGAGTTTCGATTTGTTTCCGATTGATAATTTACGAGTATTTTGATTAAGAGTATATCCATGAGCAGGATGCCGATTGAAACAATAATCCCACCTGTAATGGACATTACATATTGCCATGCTGCTAATGGCCCTTCGAAATAAAAAGACACGATGATGATTGCCAGAGTTCCCAGTTCGAGCAGGATGATTAACAGAATGTTGAACTTCTGGCTTCCTATAAAACGTTGAAAACGGTCATGGAACAACGCGAGGATGATACAAACAACAAGCCACACAAAATTCGAAGTGTTCCATAGCAGGGAGGTCCCAATTCCATCATTGTGGATTGAAGGGACATAAAGAAGTACCGCTTCCCAGCACCAGAATAACGAAAAAATCCAAAAGCTTCGTGAGGTAATCACGCTGATATGGAAACTTTTTCGGGTTTCGGGAATTGACTTATCCAACAATTATTTCTCCTCTTGATCACCCACCGTGGATGATATTTCGAAAAATCGGGCATGGTGGAGGATGGGTTTTATCAACACGATATATATACTATTACTGGTCAGAAATGACAGTGATGATTATACCGGTAATAACAGAATGACGCAGGAACTGTTGAAAACCAGACCCTGAAATGCAGACAGGAAATTATCTGTGGGTGCTGGATAAAAAATTGATCGAGGATGCAGAGGGATGATGATGAAAAAACTGAGTCGACGTTCATTTCTTGTTGGAGCAGGAATTACCTCAGCCGCTGTGCTTGTTGGCTGCGCGCCTGAGAACAAAGAGGGTTCTGAATCCTCAATGATGCCTGCTGTTGAGACATGGGATTTGGAAACAGAGGTACTGGTTGTGGGAGCTGGTGGAGGCGGAATTACCGCTGCTGCCGTTGCTCTTGACCAGGGTTCAAAGGTGCTCGTTATTGAAAAAGCCAATGCAGAAAACGAAAATGGCTATGGCGTAACCCGTTCGTCAGGCGGTAACGGTTGCATGGTCAAAGATGTTGCCGAGGCGGTTAAGTACCTCGAAGCATCCAATCTTGGCTTAATCGATAAAGCGGTTGAAAATGCCTGGGCGGAATATGGAACGAGTGTTACCGATTGGCTGGACCAGCACGGTATCAACTGGCGTATTCAGGAAGGCCTTGGACCGGATTTCCCCAATTTCCCCGGAGCTGCCGGCCTTCAGGCTATCCAGATTGCCGATCCGGATGATCCGAAAAACGTGCGCGGGGGATCCTACTATCATAAAGTGATGATCCCTTATGTAAAGGAAAAAGGTGGCGAGATTGTACTCGGCACTACCGCAACTGACCTGGTTCTGAATGAAAATCGCGAAGTGATCGGCGTGATCGCTAAGCAGGGCGATAAGCAAATTGCCATCCGCGCTCTGAAGGCCGTCATCCTCGCTACCGGTGGGTTTGAAGGCAGCGCTGAAATGCTGGCGAATTATGCGCGCTGTTTCCCGGTCGCCGGATTGGCATGGCCGCTTAATATGGGTGATGGTATCAAGATGTGCCAGGCTATCGGCGCGGATTTATACCATATGAACAACGTGTGTTCGCAAGGATACGGGTTCCAGTATCCGGGTTTCTTTGAAGCCCGTACCGGCATCAACGGAGCCAACTGGCCTGCCATGAGCTACATTTTTGTCAACAAACTTGGGAAACGCTTCCTGTGCGAGAACCCCAACAAGGCCGGTGGACCTCTGGGACATCGCAGCTACATGGACTACAACACATACGATAATACAAACGAACAGGTTGATGGCGGTTTCCGCGATACTCCGTTTTATGCTGTTTTCGACTCCAAAGTCATTGAAGCCGGACCGATTTTCGCACCGACCACTAACAGCGGTATCCGAATTCTGGATCCTGTTGACGGAGGCCTTGGCGAAGACTGGAGTGCTGACAACCAGAACGAAATCGAAAAGGGATACATTCTCAAAGCAGATACCCTTGAAGAACTGGCCGCAAAAATCAACGCCAACAGCGCCAACGAGGGCTATGTGATGGTTCCGCAGAACCTTGTGGATACTGTTGCAGAATACAATGAATTTTGCGCATCAGGCGTCGATACAGCTTATGAACGGCCTGCTACAAGCAACGAAAAACCCAACCTTGTCGCTCTCGACACCGCTCCGTTTTATGCCTTGAGATTGATCCCCACCCTTTACAGCACCTGTGGCGGTCCTCGCAAGAATGAGAAGGGCCAGGTACTTAATACAAAAGGTGAGGTTATTTCCCGGCTGTATGTATCAGGCGTCCTGGGTGAATCAGCCGCACAAACCTATACTGTGTACGGCCAAAACTGGTCTGAGATTTGGAACTTTGGGCGCATTGCCGGTGAGAATGCAGCCGCAGAGACACTTCTGAGCTAGAACGATATTATAGAAAAGTAAAACGCCGCCCTTCCTGCAGCAATAATGCAGGAAGGGCGGTTGAAAGGTATGTATTAATGGTGCGAATGAAAAGCAGTATCACCTTCTTCATCTTCATGGTGGTACTTACCGTTCTTTCCCTTGTTGGTTGCAGCCCGCGAGTTGTATCCCCTGAGGATATCCAAACGGCTACTGTTCCTCCATTTATTTGGTCACCCAAAATGGATTGCGCTTTCTGCCATACCAGTGAAGCGGTTTCTTTCAATGAGGAAATGGCTGCCTCTTTTCACTCAGACCAGGATTGTGTTGCATGTCATGATGATCCTGATGTAATAGCCGAAGCCCATGCTGAAATTTCAATGAACGATACCCTGCCCACAAAGTTATCGCTTGCAGCGATTATTCCCGATGACTTATGTGAGAGTTGTCACAGTCTGGAAGATTTGAGCCAGGCTACAGTAAGTTCGACAATCTTAACGGATGAAAATGGAACCACCGTCAACCCGCATAATCTACCCGAAGCCCATCAAGGTCAGAAGGTTTCATGCAACGATTGTCATGTGATGCATAAAACATACGATATCACCAGCAGCGCCCCGAATACCTGCATCACCTGCCATCATGAAAATGTCTATGAATGTGGTACCTGCCATGAATGATGATTAGAATAGAGGGTTTCAGGGAGATCTTGCGGACATCCAGCTATTCTGTATTGTTCACCTGCACACCGTGTGATCAATGTATTCATCATGCATCAAATCACAATGTTCAATCACAGGCTCGCACTGCAATGTTCCTCCAATATTTTGTCGTATTTCAATCATTCTTCGACGAAATGAGTATAATTAGGTAGGAAATACAAACCCGTTTCTTTCCCTTACATGAGCTTGTTTACAAATCGAGTTTGTCCGTTTTCGAGGTTCCTGGTTCACATTAAGCCGCGGCAAAGTTTGTTTGCCGTCGATGAATCAGTACTATAATAAACGTATCTTGTTTATACATAAGGGGAGCAAAATATGGATAAACCATTTACGGCAGTGAAGAATGTCGATGGAGCTGCATCTATGGAAACCACGAATTTGGATTTATTTGAATACCGCAACCAGATCATCCGCGGAATCTATTCGGAACTGGAAGAAAAAGTCCTGCGTTCATCAGAGCACTTTTCAGGTTTTATCCCCGCCCGGATCGAAGCTTTGTACAATGAACTGGGCCTTAAGCTGACAGAAGAGCAGCACAAGCGACTGACATCTGAAGTCAACCAGCATTTTGACAGCTACGGCCCCATCGAGGGTTTGATCAACGACCCAGGTATCAGCGAAATCATGGTCAACGGGCCGAGCCAGATCTTCATTGAGCGTAATGGTGAATTGATTGAGACGGATTTGCACTTTGAAAATGAAGCGCATGTGGTGGCGGTCATCAACTACATCCTGAAACCACTGGGCCGTTTTGTTGATTACGATCACCCCACAGTGGATGCACGCCTGCCAGACGGCTCACGTGTGAATATTGTCACACAGCCGGTGGCTCATAAAGGCCCCATCATCTCCATCCGTAAATTCCTGAAAGATAAACTGACCATTGAGCAGATTATCGAGCTGGGAACCCTGACCGAGACCATGTCTGAATTCCTGCATGCCTGCGTCGGTTCCCGGCTGAATATCATCGTCTCCGGAAACACCAGTTCAGGAAAAACCACCCTGCTCAATATCCTCTCGCGTTTTATTCCTGAAAACGATCGTATCATCACCATTGAAGACGCGGCGGAACTGAACCTGCCTCAGCGTCACGTGGTGACGCTGGAGATGAAACCTGCTAATTTGCGCGGTGACGGCACCGTGAGTATCCGTGACCTGGTACGCAACTCACTGCGTATGCGCCCCGATCGCATCATTGTAGGTGAGTGCCGCGGAAGCGAGGCGCTGGATATGCTGCAGGCCATGAATACCGGTCATGAAGGTTCGTTGACCACCATTCACTCCAACTCGCCCCGCGATACCATCTCCAGAATCGAAACCATGGCGCTTATGTCCGGCCTTGAGATTCCCGTTCGGGCTTTGCGGCATCAGATTGCTTCGGCCATCCATTTGATTGTGCATGCCATGCGTATGAGTGACGGCACCCGCAAGATTACCAGTGTTAGCGAGGTGGTGGGTATGGAAGGCGAAGTCGTCACGTTGATGGATTTGTTCCGGTTTACCCAAACCGGCGTGGATGATAAAGGAAAGATACTGGGCGAGATCCAACCCACCGGTCTGCGGCCTCAATTTACCCGTACTCTTGAATCCTATGGGTATCGGCTGCCCCCGCGCATCTTCATCCCGATGAAGGGTTGATATAACCTGACCATAATAAAAATAAACCCGGAGCGTAAATTACTCCGGGTTTTCTGTTACAAATCATTGATCGTTGTTATATAGGGGAAGCTATATCAACAAGGATGAGAATCCTTTTTGCTGGCGTTCCTCCAGCTCTCCCCGGATTTTTGTCGCAGCGGTGATAAACTGCTCGGTCACATCCGGATCGAACTGCTTGCCGGAGCCGGCGCGGACTTCATTGATTGCCTGATCAAAGCTGAGCGGTTCACGGGACAGGCGGTTGAAAATCATCGAGCTGAAGGCTTCCGCAACCGCGATGATGCTGGCACCCAGTGGGATTTCATTCTGCCGCAGACCATCAGGATACCCTTTGCCGTCCCAACGCTCGTGGTGGTTATAAACCCACGGGACAATATCTTTCAACGCTTTGATGCTGGTGACGATTTTTGCGCTGTAATAGGGGTGCATGCGCAGCACCTGGATTTCGTTATCGGTTAATGGGCCGACTTTGGTGAGCAGGGTATCGGGAATCCAGATTTTCCCCACATCATGCATCAAGCCGGCAATCTGGAGATATTTGATCTCCTGCTCTGACCATTGCAGTTCTTCGGCGGTCAGCCGGGCTAACCTGGCGACCGTGGCTGAGTGATCACCCATATGTGATTCACGCGCTTCAATGGCATTGATCATGATCTGGATGAAGGAGGTCAGCATGTCGATCTCATCCGCATCCTTGATCGCATCACTGTTGGATGACCAGGGACGATGACGTTCCTGATAGGCCAGTTCTTCCTGCAGCGCCGGCTCATGCGCGGAGATGAACGTCTCCACTTGCTTGAGATATCGGTCAAGTGGTTCACTTTCTCCGTTGATCCACATACGCGGCACCACTTCGTTAAGGATGCCTTTCATATCTTCCATCTCGGCGCCGTGGATGATGGATTTGTGATAGTTCTTTTCCAGCAAATCGTGGTCTTTGATTAACCGGGTGAAGCGCTCCTCAACAGCGGTAATCCATTTTGCCATTGGGGGAGCTTCAAAGATACCGTTCTTCAGCGTTTCCATTCTCTTCAGGAGTTCGTCGATGGCAAGCCGGCCTGATTTCTGCAAATCAGCCATTTCATGCATCTTGTCAGTCCAGGCTTGCATTGCTTCACTGAAGTTGAGCACCTGTGAGGGACCTTCGCGTTTGTTGATGTAATCCTGCACATACCCGAGCGCCATTTCGATGGCGTTGTACGATTCCTTGAATCGGCGTTCGTTGTATTCTTCGTTCAGTTTTTCCTGTTTGCGAAGCTCTTCATAACCTCGCTTAAAATTGTAAAATTTCAACGAAGCCGGGGCTCGTATGATCAGATCGAGTAGAACCCCTTCGCGTGCGATAATAGTCTGCCATTCATGGCGCAGGCTGCGCAGGTTTTTTAAGCCGCTGAAGAAGCGGGCCTTTTTAAGATTGATTTCGTTTGTATGCTCGTGATCCCGTCTGATCCTGTAAAAATCATTCCAGATCGACTGGTTGATTTTTTCGTTTGGATACACGGTTTTCATTAAAGAAAGCCGGTAATCAATCATCATCTCGTACAACAGGGTAATATTTCGCGCCGATTTTTCAGCCAGAGCGCGGATTTCCTCTGGCAGATTGCGCCACTCACGGATGGGCGCGCCCATCTTCCAGAAGATGGATTTTTGTTCTCCCTTTTGTTTGGCGTGATCCGTACCGTTCTGGTCTGGCCCGCTTTTTGCTTTTGAGGACATTTTTGTTTTTACGTTATTCATGTTCGTCCTGATCGCCCACCGAATTTACGCTCACACCAAAGCTTTTTCTTTTTGCTGCAGTTTATTGTTTACCAACGTCAGCAATGATGTAAATGATTTTGATATTTCAGATTTCTTGCTATCGACCGTAAACGGTATGCCCAGGTTGGCGGATTTCTCAGCAGTTTTTACGTCCAAAGGAATCATGTGGGCGACACCCAGGGAGAGCATATCCCCGATCTTTTTAGCGGTGATGGAATTTGCCTCATCGTACCGGTTGAGTATGAGAGCGACCTTCTCTTTGGAGATGGCAAAATCAGACAGGACATTCATGAATGCGCGCAGAGAGCGAATGGCAGATACCTGCTGAACGGCAACCAGTAATATGAGGTCGCTGTTGCTGAGGGCCAGGAGCGAGCTTTCTTCCAGATGCGAATCGACGTTGATCAGAATGTAATCATAGGTCTTCCGTAAATGGGTCAGGATTGTGGATATGGAAGATGGATCTATCGTGGTTGCCAGATCCGGTTTTTGCGGGGGTGCCAGCAGATCAATATGGAATGTTTGATCTTCAAAAACCACTGATTCGATCAGATCTTCATCAATGTTCTGGATGCGGATTGCCAGATCGACGAGGGAGCGGGGCGGGAACTGGTTGAACAGGATGGCAATATCACCAAACTGCAGATCCATGTCCATCAACAAAACACGGCTTTCAGGTTTGCTCTCTTTGATGACGGTTCCCAGGTTGGCAACAACGGTGCTGACGCCGGTGCCGCCTTTTGGGCTGTACACCGAAATGACTTTTCCTTCAAGCTGCTTCTTCTGACTGTCGAGCGTCTGTTCGGCAAGCTGCTGTTGAAGGCGGTTACGGATTTTTTCCTGCTGCAGGTTGGTAACCACACGTTGTATGACAGACAGAAGTTCTTCAAAGGTGAGGTTGTTGTAATTGATAAAGTCTATCGCACCGGCGCGCATGGCCTGCCGCACCGTATCGGCGCTGCTCACCTCTGACAGGATGATGACCTGGATCTGTGGGAGATCACGCTTGATGATTTCAGTGCATTGGATGCCGTTGACTCCCGGCATTTCCAGCTCAAGCAACACGATATCCGGTTTGGTTTGCCGAACCGTCTGTAAAGCTGTCTCCGAATTACTAAGGTTGGCCGGGATCAGCTCAATCGACTCAATATTGTTCAGCATCCCCGTAATCGTTTGAGCAACTTTGGGGAATACTTCAACCAGCAGGACTTTCGTTCTTTCCGTCATATGTGTCACCTGTTATTAAAATGTTTGTTAACCCCACCTGATTTTATCATCTGAACCACAACCGAATGGTGCACTTTTCAGGCCAGAAATCGATTTATGAGTAGAGACACAAAAGCAGGCCGGTGGTTCAAAAGGGCCGCCAATCGTTTTGACTTTCTTCGTGCAGTTTATGGTGATGGCCGAGTGGAAAAATCAGCGAGAAATTTCGAAGGTGTAATCGATGGCTCCTGCGCAAACGTTGCCCTGCTCAATGAGCTGGTTGGCAAAGTTATCCCAGGTGAAATCCATATCATCATCGTACATGTTGACGATGGATTTGTTCACGCAGCCTGAACCGGCGTTATAGTTGGCCAGTGTGAACCGCCACAGATCTTCATATGAAGCATATTCGCCGGCTTTTTTCTCGGTGGTGTTGTAGACGATCTGGTTCACCTGGTGGCAGTTGGCAACCAGCAGCTTGGCAAACAGATCGATGGATTGATTTACCCGGGCAATATCGATATTCCCTTCACAGGAATCGCAGTCTGCTTTGAGAAAATGGGTGGCGAAATAACCGCGAATCATGGATTGTTCATACGGAGTTAAATCAGCATATCCGTAGTAGCAGGTATCTTTGCTGAAGAGCTCGGGGCATACTGCATTGTAGTATTCAGGATAGTACTGAAACAGACCGTCGAGACCAAAACTGGTCGCCTGCCCCAGCCCGTATTCATACTCCACCCAGGTGGTGCCAGGCCAGAATTGTGTCTCGCGCGCGAAGAGACGCTTGAGTAAATATGCCGGAACCCGGTTGTCTTTGGCGGCCTGCAAAATGATCTCGTCGAACTGGTTCTGCCAGGTGATCACCATGGGCAGTGCCTGTGCCAGACCGCATGCGTTGGCCGCGCCGTTGAAAAAGACGCCGTTGTTTTCGCACATACTGGCATCCACCAGCCCATTGCTGATCAAACGTCCGGCCAACAGGTTATACGGAATTTCCGTATGCAGTTGTTCGGCTACCACCGGTGTCTGCAGCCAGGGGGGAATCACATCCACTTCTACGTCCCAGGCTTCAGCGCAGATATCATGCGCGGTGACCAGGTCATCCTGATAATAATAAGCCACTGAAGTGGTGGGGGGTTCTTCCTGACTGTTGCGCGCTCCGGATTGAAATGGCAAATCACTCGAATTCAAATCGGTGACGGATTCAGCGGGAGCTTCGCTTTCCAATTTTTCAATTGGTTTGTCAAGTCCGCGGGAAGCAGCCAGGCTGTTAATGACATGAGACCCTGTGAACAACAACGTTAACAGGGTGGCAGCCTTGAGTAGAGTTTGAAGACGGGATTGATTGGATGTCATTTTCATCCCATTATTCAGTTTTTATTTCCCACCAGACATACAAATTGTAATCCACGCATAGTGTAAAGTCAATCAAGACAGGACGGGAAAAATTTAAATTTTGAATCTTGGTGACTGCAATCCAGCATGAAAACCGATGAAAATGGTACACAATTTGGGGTGTACACCTGAGTCAATGTAAAAAATCAATGATTGATTATTGAAATACCTCCCCGAAACGCCCGGATACATGAAAAACGGTTAAGGAATCCCCCAGATTAATCGAATGATCAGCATTTTTCTCTCATTTGATGACTGAGTATGTTAGAATAAAAATGGGTGGAAAAACAACTGAACAAAGTCAGACCAGGACCTGGCATGTTATAATTTTGATAAATATGGAAAATTTCACTGAAAATACACCAACTGAAGAACCCGGCTCAGTGAGCTATGATCCCAACGTGACTGCTCAACCGGCATCCCCGCGCTCAAAGATGTGGGTATATGCCCTGATTGGTGTGGTAATTCTGGGATTAATCATTGCTGGAAGTGTGTTTCTGTTTACCAGCGACGCATCAACCACCAGCAAGATCCGTGACATATTCATCATCTTTATGGCATTAGAATCACTGGTGATCGGGGTAGCACTCATCGTTCTGATCATTCAAATTGCTATCCTGACCAATCTGCTTCAAAACGAAGTCAAACCGATCCTGGAAAGTACAAATGAAACAGTAAGTACCTTGAAAGGTACTGTTCGGTTTCTGAGCGATAATCTGGCAGAACCGGTGATTGTCTTGAATGAATACCTGGCTGGCATAAAACGATTCGGTGAAATCATTCGCCCCAGGAAAAAAATGTGATCAAGAATCATTGAAAGGAGTAATGATATGGCAGAACGAGATGAATTTGGAGCTTTCCTGATTGGATTCGTGGTAGGCGGATTAACAGGAGCCATCACGGCACTTTTGCTTGCACCACAATCCGGTACAGAAACGCGTGCGTTGATCAAAGATAAGTCGGTTGAATTGCGTGACAAAGCCGCCGAGACCCTGGAAGAGGCTTATGCCCAGGCTGAAGCGGCTGCTGTTGAGGCAAGATCCCGCTTTGACGATCTGGCGAAGACAACCAAAGACAAGGCCTCTGAATTGCAGAATCGCGGCAAGATCCTTTTGGAAGAACAGAAGGCAAAGGTAACTAAAGCGGCCAGAGATGTAAAAGAAACCGCTGAAGATATCACACCTCCGTCCATGTCGACTGACAAACCACAAATCGGATAAGAAAAGTTCAGGAAACCTTGAAGCCTGTCAGACATGACAGGCTTTTCATTTAAGTATGGGTATAATTCTCTTATCCCATTGGCGGAGCTCTCATGCGAAAACCTCTCATCTTTACTGTCTTCGTTTCAGGTTTCAGTTCTCTGGCTGTTGAAATGGCTGCCTCACGGCTGCTGGGCAACGTTTTTGGTACCAGCAACCTGGTTTGGGCCAGTATCATCGGTCTCATTTTAATTTATCTTGCCCTCGGGTACTTTCTGGGCGGGTACTGGGCTGACCGGTCACCGCATACCCGTACGTTTTACCGCATCCTCATCTGGGCATCGGTGATGGTTGCGCTTGTCCCGGCAGTCTCCAAACCGGTTTTGCGGGCCGCCGCTGACGCATTTGATCAGCTTCAGTTGGGGATTTTGTTTGGTTCTTTCAGCGCTGTGCTGGTGCTGTTGTTCATTCCTATCACGTTACTGGGTACCGCTTCGCCGTTTGCCATCAAACTGGGCGTCTCGCAGTCAGACCAGCTGGGGCGCACATCCGGGAAGATCTATGCCATATCCACCCTCGGGTCGTTTATCGGCACATTTTTACCGGTACTGCTGTTTATCCCACTGATCGGTACATACAGAACGTTTCTGCTGTCCGGTTTCCTGTTGCTGGTTACGGCGTTGATCTGTTACGCGCTCACAGATGGCTGGAAGGCGATCCTGCCGTATTTATGGGCTCCGGTTCTGGTGATCGCATTGTGGATCTGGGGCGTTAACGGACAGATCAAAAATACCACCGGGCAGGTGTACGAATCGGAATCCGCGTACAACTATATCCAGGTGCTTGAGCAGGATGGCTACCGGTTTCTGCGTTTGAATGAGGGGCAGGGCATCCATTCTGTTTACCATCCTACCCAATTGAATTACTGGGGTTCATGGGAACAGGTACTGGTCGGACCATTTTTCAATGAAGCCCCCTACCTACCTGAACAGGTGGATCGAATTGCCGTGGTGGGACTGGCAGCGGGAACCACAGCCCGCCAGGCCACTCTGGCTTTTGAGAATGTGGTGATCGACGGATGGGAGATCGATCCGGAGATTGTGAAGGTTGGACGCGAGTACTTTGACATGAACGAACCCAACCTGAATGTGTATGTGCAGGATGGTCGCTGGGGTCTGGAAAAAAGTGAATATCTGTACGACATCATCAGTGTAGATGCGTACCGACCCCCGTACATCCCTTATCACATGACCACGCAGGAATTCTTTCAGATTGCCCGAGATCATCTCACCGAAAAAGGCGTACTGGTGATCAATGTAGGCCGCGGAAACACCGACCGACGATTGATCAATTCGTTGGGAAGCACCATTTTGTCTGTATTTCCCAGCGTTCATGTGGTGGATATTCCCAACACCTTTAATTCGATCATTTTTGCCACCAATCAGCCCACCAGCAGCGAGAACCTGCAGGCAAATCTGAACCTGCTGCTGCAATCAGGTGACACGCCACAGCTTCTGCTGGAGAGTGTGACATTGGCAGCCCAAAATCTGCAGGGGCCGGTGACGGCCAGCCAGGTGTTTACCGATGATAAAGCACCCATTGAGTGGATCACCAATACCATGGTGATGGATTTTCTTTTTTCTGATGATATGACGGGGATGCAATGAACAAAATCATTTCGATTGTAAAAGTATTGACCATCATCGTGGTAGTCGCATTTTTGCTGCTGACTTCCGTGCGTTTCTTATTGAGCCCGTTATTCCTGCGCATCGAGTACAAGATGCCCGGCTTTCCGGAGGACCAGTTTGGCTTTTCTGCGCCGGAAAGACTGGAATGGGCGAACATTTCACTGACCTATCTGCTTAACCGGGAAGGGCCTGATTTCCTGCGCCAGTATAACCTCGCCAGTGGTGAACCCCTGTATAACGATCGCGAACTGCAGCACATGATCGATGTGAAAAACCTGGTCAGCAAGGCGATGATCACCTGGTATATCACCATTGCTCTGTTGATCCTGTTTGGGCTGTTTGCCACCGAGGCAAAATTCCTGCCCGATTTCTGGC
>DAISXR010000006.1:62938-64017 GCA_036825755.1 Anaerolineaceae bacterium | reverse complement strand
GGGCGCTTCAGGGTCAAAACCTATCACGGCCGTGCCCACCGCGTCCACCGCCACCGGGTCGAACCCGGCCAACAGCAGCCCCGCGTCCGCGGGCAGCAGAGTATCCCACGGACCGGCGCCTCCCTCACAGGTGAGAATACCGTCGATGACACCCAACTGCACCGGGCAGGCGCGGTTGAGATCCACAATCACGCGCGGCATCAGGTCGTCAAAGCCGTCCACCGTGTTGTGCAGCGCCGAACGGTTGGTATCGGCGGCGTTGCGCGCATACGGCTGGATGGGCGTCAGTCCGACCAGGTTTTTCATGGTGAGCGTGGTGCCGGTGGTGGTGTGCACCTTCAGCTTGGCTACCGAGATGAGTACATCCACCTCGGCCAGCAGCGGGTTGAGGCTGAACTGCTCAAAGGCCAGGAAACCCGCCCCCACCGGGAAGTTCTGGAAGTCCGGGTAGGGAGCCGGGCTGCACAGGTTGACCAGTTGAGCGCCCAGCGGAGCGGCCATGTCCTGGTATCCCCAGCTTTGCCAGGTGATTTCATCGGCGATGCCGTCCATGATGTACAGCGCCGACGCGCCGCAATCGAGGCACAGCTCGCCCAGGGCGCCCACCACAGCCGGGTGCGTGACAAACAGCTCGGCAGCCGGGCGCGGGAGCGACGCGTCCCACCACGGGGCGCCGGTGAGATTGGTTTTGATACCCACCCGCGCGCCGGGTTTGATCAACGTGCTCAGCCCGCCGATGCCGTCCAGCAGGGTTTGTAACTGGCCGCGCACCAGGGCGGGTTCATACGAAGCTGCGCGCGCGATGCCCACCTTGATGCGCGGGTCGGGCGTGGCGGTGGGGCTGGGGGCGGTAGTGGCGGTGCCGGTGGGAGAGAGCGTCTCCGTGGGGGTGGGTGTGTCCGTGGATGTTACCGGTGTACCGGTGGGAGTTTGTCTGGGCAGGTTGCAGCTTGTTAAGGCGGCCGCGCTGCTGATGAGAGAAAGCCATTTGAGGAATTGTCGGCGGTTCATCAATACGTTTTGAAACCTTCTTCTGAGGTTGATTTTTTCAAAGGCAGGGCAATCCTATACGCTAGCGT
>DAISXR010000006.1:32143-62838 GCA_036825755.1 Anaerolineaceae bacterium | reverse complement strand
AAACCAAACAGGAGCGTACCTGTATTAAACAGTCGAACCGGGTAAAAAGTTCCTCGAAAACTCATGCATATCCGCATAGATATTCTTTTGGATACCGAACCCGTTGAGAAGCGTAATTAACTGCTGTTCGTGCTCAAGACAACCGGAACGCGCAACCTCAAAATTCTTCGTCAAAACCGCAGGGATGAGCGCAGGGAACGTACCCGGATCGACGTAGTCAGTCAAAAAAGCCTGCGTCTCCCGATCCACCATGTAAGCCGCGTAAAAGGCGTCTGCGTAATTTTGTTCATCACAGGCCCGCAACAGCTTGTTATAGGTCGACTTGAATTCCTCATAGAAACCTGCCAGGTCAGCCGGGCCCGTGTTTCTTTGATCCGGCTCGTATTTCTGTTTCCACAAGGCATCCACAGCCAGGATCATCTCATACAGCGTTTGCAGTATTTCAACACGGCTGCCGGATCGAATCCATTTGTGATAGCTTTCCAGGAACCCGGCCGGTACCGCCGCCATCCTGCCCAGCTCAGGCTCGATCTTTTTCAACCCCTTTTTGAGCCAGGTGCCGTTCAGCACAGCAACAGCCTCCATCAGCGTCTCGGTGAGCTGGACCGCCCTGACATACAGGTTCTCTTCCGCGTTATGCAGATCATACCAGGCGGCTTTTGCCCGCTGAAGATGCCGCGCGGATACTCGTTTGATGACGGCCTGA
This sequence comes from Anaerolineaceae bacterium, assembly GCA_036825755.1. Taxonomy (GTDB): domain Bacteria; phylum Chloroflexota; class Anaerolineae; order Anaerolineales; family Anaerolineaceae; genus JAJFTV01. The sequence continues at coordinate 62,132 of DAISXR010000006.1, read as the reverse complement.
TCCTTCAAATTGTTTTGCAGGATGTTCCGCAATGCTTCCAGCCGAGCCAGATCCTCAGAGGATGAGGCGTACAGCACCTGGCCGTCCATCAAAATGGAAGCCGGCTGATCTTCCAGACCGGCGATGTGCTCCAGCTTTTCCCATGTGACAGCCCACAGATCGTAACCGATCTGCCCGATGATAAACTGGTGATTCAACTCCAAACCACGCTCCGTCCCGGGCACAAAAAAGAAGTCGATGTCGGACAGGCGGCTGTGCTCGCCGGTGATGAAGGAGCCGTAGCAAATGAGCAAAGAAATGTCATCCGGATAGGCGGTTTCGATTTTTTCAACCAGGATCGCGAGAAGGTCGGATTGGCTGAGCAGGTGAGGGTTCGGTCGCATGACGATTCCTTTGCGGGAAGTGTTTTACTGGGTGATCCGGTACAGATCCACGGTGCCCATGCTGCTGGCAACCACCAGTGTTTTTCCATCATGGGAAAGACTTATTCCCTCAATATAGAGGTAATAATCCGGTGAAGGGATGACGGGAATCACCTGTATCAGGTGATTATCTTGCGTATCCAACACGCAGATCTGCCCGTCCCGTTTTTCATAACCCCTAGTGAACTTCAATTCCCCACCAACTGAAGTCAACCCATATAGAGAACAGTCTTGAGGAGCAGTAAGTTCTCCTGGTTTCGGTGTTGGTGTATATACTGGCGTCGGCGTCTTTATGACTTCGCCAGTTTGCAAATCATAGGTCATATCGTAAATATAGAACCGCTGGAGATCCGGATCAACATAAAATGAAGATGGGTAATGCGGATTGATTGTCATCATGCCGTTGTAAAAATCCATCGGTGCGGAATATACCACATAGTTGGTCGCCCCGGTATCGATATCCCAGTTAACCATTGTGCCCCAGCTGCCGAAACCCATCAGACGATCTGTTCCTTCAATGAAATAAAAGGAGTAAATAAAAATGCGTGAGCCCGCATATCCTCCAGTCGGAGGGCCTTCATAACCACTCGCTCGAGTTTCCTCAAAAAAATGCAAGAACTCGCCTGTTCTAGCATCCCAGAGCTTGACCTTACAGTCCTGACCGGATGAAGCGAGATACCTTCCGTCCGGCGAGAACTGGACGGCAAAAATTGGGTATTCATGTGCGGGGATACGGAGGATGGTTCTCGCGCTATCAAGTTCAACAATTCGAATCACGTTATCTTTCCCGGCAATTGCAACAATATTGTCATCAACCGGGGATAGAGAATATGCGGTCATTTCATAACGCGAACGTAAAGAGCCGTTCTCCATAGAACGAAACTCCAAACCATCTGTTCGCCACAATACCAAATATTGATCATCTTCAGTGAATTCAACCAGTCTGAGATAATCATTGAAATGCCATGCTCCAAATAAAGACACGTTGTCAGTAATATCCCACAGGTGAATCGATCCATCGACATAAGCGACCAAAAGTTGGGTTCCGTCTGGTGAATAAGAAAATGTCTGAATTGGGTTGTCCAGATTGCCAATCAATCTTAATAACGTTCCATTTTTTGAATTGTATATTCGTAAAACGCTTAGAAGATTCGTATTTGCATAATCGGGAGCGCGGTACAGAATGGTAAATGTGTCGTCTGTTGGGGAGAATGAGCCTGCATAAGTGGCAAATGCCACCGGAATATATACATTACCGCATATTGCGGTTGATTCCAAATCGCAGGATTCGGGTTGATTTACTTCATTAAACCTCACATAAAACGTTTCATCGGGCAATTGATAAATTACTTCCCTGGTTTGAGGATCATAAACCTCCCGGATAGAATTCATGAGACTCGTATCATGGTGGTCATTTACAAGATGAGCCTTAAATTCTCTTGTGCCGTCATGGGAAGTGAAATGTAGCCCGCCATAATCTTCCGTTACGTCTATAGCATTCATCCATATCTGTTCACCGGGATCATTTACGAGTTCACCTGTCGAAAAATCTAAAATATCGAAAAATCCGTTTTCGTCACGCCCCTCAAAATAATATGTTCCAGGCTTATCCAATCGAAGATACTTGCCATCTTGGCTAAAAGCCATAGCCACATAATTGATAGGGCTTTTAAAAGGGAGCCAGGTTGGAACGGAGTCCTGATCTTTTCTATCATATACCGCCAAACCAAAAGCACTGCCTACCACAAATTTCGACCCGTCGGGGGAAAACGCCGCTCCCCGGATCATCCCCTTACCCCATTGGGCAACGTGCGTAAGCCTGTGTATATTCCCGCTGCTGATTACCTCGCCTTCTGGTGTGACAGATGTGCCCAGATATTCAGGGGTGGATGGAGGAAAGGTCGGAAAAGGAGTAGATGTGTTGGCACGGGTGGAAGTGAGAAACTTCGTAATGGTAGGATGAATGGTAGGCGTTTCAGTGACCGTGGCTCGACTGGGGGTGAACAAGGTCAGAGTGCGCGTTGAGGACACAGAGGGAGTTGCAATGATCTCAGCTCTTGAGGAGGAACAACTGCTTAATAATAAAACTGCCAGAAAGAAGACAGACAATACGATGCATATGGGCTTTTTCATAGTATTGAAGATCACCTTACTTTTCCGAATGATGTGCTATTGAGGTAATAATTCGATTTTTCTAACAATAAGGTGAAGTACCATTAATTCTAGTAAATATCTTCTGGCTAACTTTTACTCCCCCGCAAACCACATATTCCTCAGAAACACATCCGTGAAACCCGGATAGACCGTCAACTCCACATACTCCGCCCGCTCCGCGATCCTCGCCGCTTCCTCACGGGTGCCGGCGTCCAGCAGCATTCGGCGCGCGCCCATGCCGGCAGCGTTGCCCACCTGCTCAAAGCGCTCCAGCGGCACGCGCGGAAACATGCCGATGCGCACCGCGCTGCCCAGATCCAGCCAGGTGCCAAAGGCCCCAGCGATGATCCAGCGCTGCACCTGCTCTGCCTCCAGACCCGCTTCCTTCAATAGAATATCAATCCCGGAGCGGATGGCTCCCTTGGCAAGCTGGATTTCGTTCACATCCTTGCGCGTCACGCCAATATCGCGCCCGCTGGCGGTAACGCCGGCCGGCGCCAGCACAAACTCCGCCCGAATGTCGACTATGCGCAGACGAGAATCGGAGCGGTTGAGCATACCGCGCTCGTTGATCAGCCCGGCGTCCAGCATCTCGGCCACGGCCTGCAAAATACCGGTGCCGCATATCCCGGCCGGAGCCGCCCCGCCAATGGTGCTGATCTGCACGTCGTCCGGGGTGATTTTTACCTTGTCAATGGCGCCTGGCGCGGCGCGCATGCCGTCGCGGATGTGCGCGCCCTCAAATGCCGGCCCGGAGGCCGTGGAACAGGAAAGTATGCGCCCCTGATGGAACACGCTGATCTCGGTATTGGTGCCGATATCCACCAGTGCCGCTGTCTGCGTCTCATCAAGAATTCCGCTGGAGAGCAGCGCCGCGGTGTGGTCGGCGCCCACGTAGCCGGCGATGTTGGCAGGCAGGTACACCTGCGCGCCAGGGGCCAGCTTCAGCCCGATCCCGGCGGCCGGGAAGCTGAGCGGCGTGCTGACAGCCGGTACATACGGCGCGGCGCCCAATTGCGCCACCGGTAGCCCGGCGGCAAAATGGTGCATGGCGGTGTTGCCCACCAGCACGGCATCCACAATATTTTCGGTTGAGCAGCCCGCCTGCGTGCACATGCCAGCGGCGGCTTCGTTAATCGCATCGATCAGCCGTGTTTGCAATTGCAGGCGGTGTTTCTCGGAGCGGTTGGCATACGCGATGCGGCTGACCACATCCTCACCATAGGCAATCTGCGGGTTCATCAAGCCGGTCTGCCCCAGCAGCGCGCCGGTTTGCAGATCCAGCAGATACACGGCCAGTTTGGTGGAACCCATATCCACCGCCAGACCCAGCAGCGGCGTACCGGGAGCAAACGCACCGATCAGCCGCGGGCGGGCCCCCTCGTTGATTGCCGGGTTGAATGCCGGGCTTAAAGCCCGACTTACCGCCAGGCGAATCTGCCAGTCATTCTCGCGCAATGCTGTTGAAAGCTGCGCCAGCGCCGCCGGAGAGGCATCCACACCGGCAGAAAGCCCGGCCGCGTCCAACACGCGCGTCAGATCAGCGCGGAAGTCATCATCTCCGGGTTCATCCACGCGTACATCCAGCGCCGTCACAGCGGGGTGCAGCTCCACCCCCGCCGATTGCCCCTCGACCTGCAACCGCTGACCGGCCGGCAGCGATTCAGACGGCACTTCCAGACGTACATCGCTGAGCGGCGAGGCCTGGCAGGCCAGCCGGTATCCGCGCGCCAGTTGATCGGCGTCCAGCGCCTCTTCTTCGGCAGCGGTGAGCGGGGTGAGTTGCCCGTTCACCAAAATCACCTTGCAGCTTCCGCAGATGCCCAACCCGCCGCACACCGCCAGCAGATCCACCCCGGCCAGTTGGGCCGCGCTGAGCAGATCGGTGCCGGCGTCCACGTGGACGCGCCGGCCGATGGGCTGAAAAATGATCTGATATTGTGCAGGGGACATATGGGCGATTTTAACACGGTTATCCTCCGCGCGCAGGGACTACCGGTCACAAATTCATCTGCCCGGCCGCGCGCCGTTCACGCTCACACAACCCAAAAAACCGTTTTTCTATCCAAATCGGTCAAAATACCTGAATTTAACGAGCCGGAATGACCTTTCGGCGCTTGACTGACATTGTGGCGGATGATACCATTTTCCTGTTCCATATTTTTACAAGAAAAAATATACAGCCATTAAGAGGAGTATCAGCATGGATATCGATCCGAAAAATGATCCGACATTTGAAGGGTTTGATGCTTTTGTCAAAAAGGTGATGGATGACTGGAAGGTGCCGGGGCTGGGTGTGGCCGTGGTCAAGGGTGACCAGGTACTGCTGGCCAAAGGATACGGCTACCGTGATGTGGAAAACAAACAACCCGCGGACGCTGAAACCATCTTTGCCATCGGGTCCGCCTCCAAGGCGTTTGCTTCCATGGCTGTTGCCCAGATGGTGGATGAAGGTAAAGTGGAATGGGACAAACCCGTACGCGATTACATGCCTGACTTCAAGCTGATGGATAACTTTGCCACCGAGCGCATGAGCCCGCGCGATTTGCTGTGCCACCGCAGCGGTCTGCCCCGCCACGATGTGATGTGGTACAACAGCTCATTCTCCCGCAAGGAACTGTATGAGCGGCTGCGCTATCTGGAACCCAACAAAGATTTCCGAACCAACTTCCAGTACCAGAACCTCATGTATCTGACCGCCGGCTACCTGGTGGAGCGCGTGACCGGAAAAACCTGGGAAGAATACACCGATGAACACACCATCAAGATGCTGGGCATGGCCCGCACCAACTTCTCGGTGGATGTTTCCAAAAAGCACACCAATATCGCCTTCCCGTACAGCAAGGAAAAAGATCAGGTCAAGCAGATCCCGTTCCGCAACATTGACGCTGTCGGCCCGGCCGGCTCCATCAACTCCACCCCGCTGGATATGGCCCGCTGGGTGATCGCCCACTTGAACGAGGGCAAATACGGCGATGCGCAGATTGTTAGCAAGGCCAATCTGAAACAACTGCACACCCCCACCACCCCCATCCCGGGCAGCTTCTTCCCCGGCATTGATGAGGTGAAGGAACTGGGTGATATGTCATACGGCCTGGGCTGGTTCATGCAAGCCTATCGCGGACGCCGGCTGATCCACCACGGCGGCAACATTGACGGCTTCTCGGCCCTGATCTCCTTCATGCCCGATGACGGCGTGGGCGTGGTTCTGCTGACCAACCTGAACGGCACATTCTCCACCTTCCCGCTCATGCTGAACATCTATGACCGCGTGCTGGGTCTGGATCAGCTTGAAATGAATAACAAGTTCCTGGAAGCCATTAAGAAGCTGGAAGCCGGCGCGGAAGAGGCCAAACAGAAATCGGCCGGGCAGCGCAAACCCAATACCAAACCCTCACATGATCTCTCAGAATACCTGGGCGATTTTGAGCACCCCGCTTACGGCCTGCTGAAGATCACCAAAAACGGCGACGGTATGCGCATGACTTACAACAACATCGCCTACAAGATGGAGCACTACCATTACGATGTGTTTGAGGGCACCATGGAAGAGGGCCTGGAGATGACCTTCAAGGCCGCCTTCTTCAGCGACATGCAGGGCAACATCACCAGCGTGGCTGTGCCACTGGAAGGCAATGTGAAAGACATCGTCTTCAACCGTAAAGCCGGCGAAGAGATGTACAAAAAGGAATTCCTGGAGAGGTTCGTCGGCAAATACCGCTTCATGGAAACCCAGATCATCGAGGTGGCCATGAAGGAAGATCACCTGATTGCATCGCTGATGGACCAGGGTGAATTTGATCTGGAACCGTACATGGGCACGCAATTTAAATTGAAAGGCTCTCCCGCCGGTATCGAGTTCAAGGTGGAAGACGGCAAGGTACCCGGCGCTGATCTGCTGCAAGGCGGCGCGGTGTTCTACGCCGAGAAGATTGAGTAAGGCAGGTTTCTACACCCCACCATTTTTTCCCCGCCCCTCAAGGGGCGGGGATTTTTATTTTTTTGGCAGGTGTTGACCTGCAGACAGGTCAACATCTGTCAAATTGCGGGAAAAGAAAATTGGCCGGCAAAACATGCCGGCCAATTTATGTCCTGTTCCATGCGCAGCAGGGGTGCACGTGCATAAATCACCACCCCGGCGCTTCGCGCCACCCCTCCAGGGAGGGGAATTCGGACACATAATTCCGCGAGTAACATGCTTCCCCAAAGATCAAATTGAATGATGGATATAAAAACCGTCTTTCAACGAGGGTATGGTTTTATTCCCCTCCAATGGAGGGGTGCCCGTAAGGGCGGGGTGGTCTACGGGCGCACAGTGTGCGCCCGTTCAGTAAATTGTGATTATCGTGAACCGTGTCTCATCAACTCATAGCCGATCCCTCGTCGCGGCGTTTCCGCTGCTTCGTCGGGATGACAGAGTGGTCGAATATGCATTGATGGTTTATCATAGCGCCAGGGTAGTATATTCCTACAGCCGGCTCACCGTGCGAAAATGGTACCCGTAGATCGCCAGCGTCACAGCCAGCGGCACCTTGCGGGGGTCACGCGTCAGCGTCCAGAACAGCAGCCGCCAGTACTCCAGCCGTTCCTTCCCTTTAATCCCCAGCACCACCATGGAGCGCAGAAAAGCGTAAATGTGATGCATCTGCAGCGGGTTCTGCACCCTGGGCATGCGGTATTCCTTCAAAAAGATCCTCACCCGCTCGTAGAACGGCCGGGGCGAATAGATATCTTCCAGAATCTGGTGATAGCCCTCTTTCAACTCATCGATATCCATACGCGGGACGATGTTGGTGGTGCCGTCGGCATTGTCGCCGTTCATCTCATCCAGCAAGCGGCCCTCGCCTTTCAAGCGTTTGTACAACTGTGTATTGAACGGCGCTTGCAGCAATCCCACCATGGCGGTGACGATGCCGCTTTGCTGGATAAATTCCACCTGCTTTTTGAAGATGGACGGTGTGTCACTGTCGAACCCGACAATAAAGCCGCCCATCACCTGCAGACCGTGCTGCTGCATGGTTTTTACATCCCGCACCAGATCGCGCCGGCGGTTTTGCGATTTCTGACACTCCGCCAGACCGGCTTCATCGGGCGTCTCGATGCCCACAAACACCGAGTGGAAACCAGCCGCCGACATCATATCCATTAATTCTTCATCGTCTGACAGGTTGATGGAAGCTTCCGTCACCAACGTGCAGCCGGTCTTGCCCTTGCGCCATTCGATCACTGCCGGCAGCAGTTCTTCCTTAAGATACTTCTTGTTTCCGATGAAGTTGTCATCCACAAAGAAGATATTCTGGCGCCAGCCCATCGCGTAAATACCGTCCAGCTCGTGAATGATCTGATCGACGGTCTTGAAGCGCACCCGGTGCCCCAGCATGGCGGTCACATTGCAAAAGTCGCAGTTGAACGGGCAGCCGCGTGTAAACTGGATGCTCAGGCTGTCATAGCGACCCGGTTTGATCAGATTCCACAGCGGGGCTGGCGTTTCCTGCAGATCGGCAAATTCAGCCGTTGAGTACAGGTGCTGCAGCGTGCCGGCTTCCAGGTCACGCAAAAAAGGCGGCAGTGTGATTTCAGCTTCGTTCAGCACAAAATGGTCCACCTCGGTAAACTGGTCTTCCGTCCCCATAAACAGCGGCCCGCCGGCAACCACTTTTAAACCATGCTGCTTGCAGCGGTGAATCACCTCATGAGCTGAGCTGTTCTGAATCGACATGGCGCTGACAAAAACCATATCGGCCCAATCGAGCTGTTTTTCTTTGAGCGGTTCCACATTCATATCGACCACTTTTTTGTTCCACTCGGCAGGCAGCATGGCGGCTACGGTCAGCAGCCCCAGCGGCGGATTGGATGCCTTGCGGCGAATAAAGCGCAGGGCGTGGTTGAAACTCCAGAACGTATCAGGGATTTTGGGGTAAATCATGAGCAGGTTCATGAACAGTCCTTTGTATTGATAAAATTTCGGTTCAGGATGCGGTTGAGATGCAATGGCAGCCCGAACAGCAATAATCTGAGTTGATAAATGAATAGTATCCGCGATGAGATCCAGTCAAATGTGCCGAACGGCATATTCCAGTATGTGTCTTCCCATGTGACCTCCCATCAAAGATATGACCCTGCCGCCGTCCGGTGCCCGGAACAACCCGTTACGCTGATGCTATAATGAGGGCGTGCAAAAACCCGCTCCCATTCGCGTCAGCAGCGCCGATATTGGTTTTGCCGTGGTCGTGCTCGTTTCGTACCTGGCGGCGCTTTCCTCATGGCAGCAAACCAATCCGCTTGACCTTGCCGCCATCATCCTGGCTGGCATCGGCTATATCACCCTGGGGATTTACGGTTATGCGTATGTCTCGCGTTTTGGGCAGCGGTGGATGCGGGTGATGTATTTTTTGATCCAGATCCCGCTGGGCGCCATCATCCTGCTGTTGGGCAAGGGGAACGGTTTCAACGCGCTGGTTCTGCTGCCATTGGCCGCCCAGAGCGTGATTCTCCTGCAGGGCGTTCCGTTTTACGCGGCCAACGCCGCCATTCTGGGCGCTTTCGTGTTGTCGGTTCTCATTTTCAATCTCGGCTGGACCAACGCGGTCACAGCCGTTCAGCTTTTTCTGGCCGGACAGGTGTTTATCATCATCTTTACCCACATGGCCATGAAGGAAGAGCAAAACCGCAAGGTGATCGAAAAACTGAACGAAGAACTCACCGTGGCCAACCAGAACCTGCGACAGTACGCTCTGCAGGTGGAAGAGTTGACCATCAACAAGGAACGCAACCGGCTCGCCCGCGAGATCCATGACGGGCTGGGCCACTATCTCACCACCATTCACATGCAATTGCAGGCCGCCTCGGCGTTGGGCCGGCAGGACAAAAATCAAGCCTTGCTTCAGACCATCGAGACCGCGCGTGATCTGACCCGCGATGCCCTGCAGGATGTGCGCAGTTCGGTGGCGGCTCTTCGCGCGCCGATTGGTGAAGGGCTGCCCCTGCCGCAGCAACTGGAAGGCCTGCTGCCCAACGTGGGGCCAGAAATCCAGACGCATTTCCTCCTCTCCGGCAGCCCGCGCGACCTCTCGTCTGAAGCCGATTGGACCCTGTACCGGGCCGCCCAGGAAGGCCTGCAGAATGTCTGCAAACACGCCAGAGCTCACCAGGTGGATCTGACGCTGGATTATTCAGATCCGCAGCAAGTATGTTTGACGCTGCGGGATGATGGCGTGGGCGCGGAAACTATCCAGCCCGGTTTTGGGTTGATGGGTTTGCAGGAACGGATAAAATTGATGGACGGCACCCTGAATATCACCTCCACACCCATGGAGGGATTTACAATCCTGATCACCTTACCAGAATGAGCGAAAAAAGCGTCCGCATCCTGATTGTTGATGACCAGACCCTCTTTCGGGCCGGGCTTAAAACGCTGTTATCCACCCAGCCGGAATTTGAGGTGGTGGGTGAGGCCTCCAACGGCGAAGAAGCCCTCCGCCTGACCACCCTTCACCGCCCGCAGGTGGTGATGATGGATCTGCGCATGCCGGTGCTTGACGGCGTGAGTGCAACCCGCCGCATCCGCGAGTGTTTTCCGGATACCCAGGTGATTATCCTGACCACGTTTGATGACGATGAATTGGCCTTTGAGGGGCTGCGCGCCGGAGCCATTGGTTATCTGTTGAAAGATACCTCGTACGACAGGCTGTTTGAGGCCATCCGCGCCGCCGTGCGAGGTGAACACTTTTTACAGCCTTCCATCACTGCCAAGGTGCTGGCCGAGTTCTCGCGCCTGCGCCGGCCGGTGGTCTCGCTGGATCAGCCGGTTGAGTCGCTCACCGACCGTGAGCTGGAGGTGCTGCGGATGGCCGCGAGCGGCTCCAGCAACCGTGAAATAGCGGATATGCTGGTGCTGGCTGAAGGGACGGTGAAGAACCATCTCAGCAAAATCTTCGCCAAGCTCAATGTACGCGATCGCATGCAGGCGGTAGCCAAAGCTCGTGAAATCGGTCTGCTTTAGCCACGCCTGAAGGAATACAACCATGGCCAACCACGAACATAAAGAAAACCCCGCCCGCGACCTGTTGGTACCAGCCGGCATTGTACTGCTCGCCAGCGGCGCCAGCATTCTGTTGGACCAGCGTCTGCACACCGGTTGGTTAAGCCAGACCATTATCATTCTCTCGGGGCTGCTCATCCTCACCGGCGGTCTGGTGGTGCGGCATTCGGGTATCATCCTGGCCGGTGGGCTGCTGACCAGCCTCAGCATGGCCGGGTTCTGGTTGTTTGGTTCCATGGGTCAGCCCTGGGATATCCGCCTGGGTGGTTTTCTGGCCCTGTTCGGGCTGGGTTGGCTGGCTGTTTTTCTGATTTCAGCGCTCTACATACGCCGGCCCTGGTGGTGGACGCTGATGCCCACCGGGTTGCTCGCGGGGCTGGGAATGTGCTTTTTATTCAGCCAGGTTCGCCTGCTGGATGTGCTGCTGTACGCGGGCGTCGGGCTGTCCCTGCCCATGCTGATCTGGGGAGCATGCCGGAAACTGCTCGGTCTGGTGATACCGGGCAGCCTGCTGCTGGGTTCAGCGCTGGGTGTGTACTCCGGCTGGTCCGGTAGCGGTAGCGGTTCCGCGCTGGCCCACACCGGCATCATGCTGGTGATCTTTGGGCTGGGCTGGCTGCTCATCACCGTGCTGTCTCGTTTTGTGATCGAAAAACCCGTCTGGTGGCCGCTCATCCCTGGCGGCATTCTGGTGATGGTAGGCTGGGGATTGTATATCGGCGGTAATCCTTCCAACGCGCTCAGCTTTGTCAGCAATACCGGCTCCATTGCTCTGATCCTGCTCGGTTTGTATCTGTTGCTGTTGCGGCGCGGCATCCGCTGATATTCACACGAGGTTTGTGTAATCTCGAAACTCTTTTTCGGCACGAATGTTGCTTAGTAACCCATCTGTGACCGGCAACACCTGAAAGAGGAACCCATCGTGCCCAAGAATCTGTCATTTCTCAAAAAAGCATGGCTTCCCATCCTGATCGTTTTGATCGCTCTGGCGGCGCGTCTGATCCCCGGGCCGCGTATCATCGATGACGCCGATATCACCTTCCGGTATGCCCAAAACATACTGGACGGCAACGGATTTGTTTACAACCCCGGCGAGCGGGTGCTGGGAACCACCACCCCATTCTACACGTTGCTCATGGCGTTGATCGGCTTTTTCAGCGGCGGATCCTCGGCCCGCTTTGACTGGATTTCGCTCATCCTCAACACACTCGCTGATTCGGCCACCTGCCTGCTGCTGTTACGCCTGGGGCAGAACCTGGGATACCGCACCGCCGGGATCTTCGCGGGGCTGGCCTGGGCGGTCGCGCCGTTCAGCGTCACATTCGCCATCGGCGGTCTGGAGACCAGCCTGTTTGTCTTTCTCATGACCGCTACCGCTGCCGCATACATCGAGAAACGTTCTGTGATGGTTTCGTTATGCGCCATCCTGGTCCTGCTCACCCGCCCGGATGCCATCATCCTGATCGGCCCGTTGTTGATTGACCGCGCCTGGCGCGCGTTCAAGGGCATTCATCCGGTGGACCCGCTCGAGTTTTCTGTTTTCTTCCTGCCGGGCGTGTTCTGGTTCCTCTTTTCCAGCCTGTATTTTGGCAGCCCTATTCCGCATTCGGTTTCCGCCAAAAGCGCCGCTTATCTGCTCACCGATGAAGCCGCGCTGGTGCGGCTGCTGCAGCATTACGCCACCCTGTTCCATCAGGATGATTACCTGGGTAGCGCGGGTATTGCCATCGGGCTGGTGCTGTTCACCGCGTTGTATGCCATCGGCATGCGAATCGCCTGGAAAAAATGCCCCCGTCTGGCTCCCTGGCTGATCTATCCGCTGCTGTATTTCATGGTCTTTGCCGTGGCAAATCCGCTCATTTTCCGCTGGTATCTCACCCCGCCGCTGCCGGCTTTGTTTTTGCTGGTGTTGATCGCGCTGGAAAATCTTCTGCGTCTGGTTTTCAAAATGGATGGCCCGTTGGAGCCAAAACCCAAACCCGCCGCTGCCGCCCGCTGGTTGATCCCTGTTCTGCTGGTTCTGCCGGTGCTTTCTCTGATCCAGGCGTGGACCCTGCACCCCGATCATGGCCCTGACCGGCCTGCCCCGGAAATGGCTTACATCCAGCTTGAATTAATCTACCAGCAGGCCGCTGATTGGATCACTCCACAGTTACAGCCCGGGGATGTGCTGGCCGCCGGCGACGTGGGCGTGCTGGGTTATCAGACCCGCGCGCATATTCTGGACACGGTGGGTCTCAACTCACGCGAAAGCGTTCGCTATTACCCGCTGCCCACCGAAGATTACGTGATCAACTACGCCATTTCCAGCGATTTGATCCTGGATGAGCAGCCTGACTGGCTGGTGATGCTGGAGGTGTACGGACGGAATACGCTGCTGAAGAATGACCGGTTTCTGGCGGAGTATGAGCTGGTTCACACCATTCCAACCGATATGTACGGCAGCAATGGTATGCTTGTGTATCGGCGAAAGTTTTGAGAGCAGGTACCAAAGTACCCTGCTATTCGGCTGTGACTGAAGCCATTCACATCTATAAGGAGGTTTCCCTCAATGGACATCCCACGGATATTCAATATCACTGAGAGTGCTCATCGTATCCACAACCCCATCACACCCGACAAGCTGGCCACGCTTGGTATGGCGCTACGGTTGAAACCGGGGTCCCGGGTGCTCGATCTCGGCAGCGGTTCGGGAGAGATGCTGTGCACCTGGGCACGCGATCACGGCATCATCGGTATCGGCATCGACATGAGCCAGTTGTTCACCGAGCAGGCGAAATGCCGTGCTGAAGAACTGGGAGTTGCCCATCAGGTCAGGTTCATCCATGACGATGCTGCCGGCTATGTTTCTGGTGAAAAGGTCCATGTGGCAGCCTGTCTTGGCGCTACCTGGATCGGCGGCGGGGTAGCCGGCACGATTGAACTTCTGTCGCGCAGCCTGCTCCCCGGCGGGATCATCCTCATCGGCGAACCTTACTGGCGGCAGTTACCACCGACAGAGGAGATTGCCAGGGAGTGTCACGCCCAAGCGGTCTCTGACTTTCTCACGCTTCCAGAACTGATCGCGTCATTCGGCCATCTTGGATGCGATATTGTTGAAATGGTGCTGGCCGACCAGGACGGCTGGGACCGATACGAGGCGGCCAAATGGCTCACCATGCGCCGATGGCTTGATGCGAATCCTGACGACGAGTTCGCGAAAGATGTACGAGCCCAACTGACCTCGGAACCGGAGCGCTACACTGCATACACCCGTGAATATCTGGGCTGGGGTGTATTTGCACTGATGCTGCGGCCCAGCGGTTAGCACATAGAGGATCGTCAACGGGGAGACCTGGCAAAAACCGAACAATTCATTCAAGCCGAAGCCACATCGCGGCCCGGTGTAATTTGGGCATCATACGATAACCCGTCTGCGCCTGTTCGCACTGGCTGATGACTCAGCCAGCATGATACACTTTTATCAGTGAAACAGACAATTCTTTCATTCTTCACCACCCAACCTTTTGCACCCAGTGGGGATATATTGTGCAAGGGACAATATGGACGAACAACAAGCAGTTCAACGACTTAAGCACGGTGACATCGGCGGTCTGGAGATACTCGTCGCACGTCATCAGGTGAAGGCTGTGCGCACAGCCTATCTCATCACGCGCGATGCCGGTCTGGCCGAAGAAATCGTGCAGGATACCTTTGTCAAACTGGTCCGCACCATCCACAGCTTCGACGCGACGCGTCCGTTCGAGCCGTGGTTTATGCGAAGCGTGGTCAATGCCTCATTGAAAGTGATGCAGAGATCCGCCCGGAATATGCAGATCGACGAAGATGAGCATGAAACCATCCTTGCCGATCTGGCAGCAAAGGTAGAGTCGCTAGAAACGCAGGTTGAGTCCAGAGAGACCCAAAATCAAATCTGGGATGCCATGCAGAAGTTGTCTCCGCGTCAACGGACGGTAATCGTCCAGCGCTATTTCCTGGAGATGAGTGAGGCCGAAATGGCAGAAGAGGCCGGATCGGCGGCTGGCACAATCAAATGGCTTTTAAATGCAGCCCGCAATCAATTGCGCGCTCTGCTGGTGAGGAATAACATATGAAAAATAATTGGCTGAAAGACGAATTGGAGCAAATTACCAGGCGCAGCATCCCGGACAACACCAATCTGTGGCCGGCCATATCAGCCCGGCTCGAAAGGAATTCATCTATGTTTGGTAAACGTCTGCGCCCATTGAAAGCGGCTTTGCTCACGCTGGCAGCACTGGTGGTAGTCAGCGGTACGGTTTTTGCGCTTGGCCGCGCTCTCGGATATATACCGGGTTTTGGTTTGGTGGAGAACACCACCGGCGTCCGAATTCTGGAGGAACCTGTCGTCAGCACCCGCGATGGTGTAACCCTCACAATTTCTGATGTCATCGTCTATGAAGATCACATTGAACTGGCTTACGGCGTCAACGGGATCGCGTCCGATAATGACGGCTCTCTGGCAGAGGATGCCGCCGCGTCACCCGCCGATTTTTGCGGAGGTGTCAACCCCGGTGAAACGGCCAACAATGAAGGCGTTGCCCGCCTGATGCTGCCGGATGGCACCGTACTGGAACGCGACGCCAGCGGGAAATATCCGCAAAACGTGTATTCCATGACCCCCGTCTATGAAGCTGCAGTCTCAACGGATGTGAGCAGCATGACTTTTCTGCTCGATTGCATCCCCTCAGCCCGACGCGGCGCTGCCCCGGAAGACTGGTCTGTTCCCTTCGCATTGAAAGAGGTTCCTGCCGGTGAGGTGGTTGGGGTACCTGTGATCGAGGTGGAAGTTGCCTCTGACCCGGTTGAGGTGACTGCTCAACTGACCGCAGAAACTGAAGCGGGCGAACAACCCGACAGCACCACCCCCGCTGAAGAACCTGTCAATCTGCCTGCTCCGATAGTGACCATGAACCTGACCAAGATCATCCCGATGGAAAACGCCGTGGCAGTGTACTTCTCGTTCACCGCTGAAAATGCCGATCCCTCACTGATTTCACTCATGCCCATTACAGTCTACGCCATCGATTCGCAGGGACAGCGCATTGACATGCTCGGCAACTTTGTCTGGCAGCCGTTTGAACACCGTGTGGGCAGCGAATTCGGTTTCACCTCGCTTTCCAAACCCGCGGATGGGCCGCTGACCGTGGTGGTGGAGAACGCAGCCGCCATCTACGCTCCGCTGTACACCGACCCGCCCATGCTGTCATCGGATGAAATGTCGTTCACCTTCGACGCCGGTGAAAATCCGCAGTACAACCAGACCTGGGAACTGGATGAAGAATTCACCGTCGCCGGTTACCCCGTCAGAATCACCTCTGCCCGCGCAGCCAGCTTTGAAGACATCCGCACGCCTGATTATATTGACGGTTCGCAGGGTTATGATTATGGATATGACTTCGCGGTCGAGACCGATCCGTCGGTCAAGATGCAGGTGTGGCTGGATATCACCCAAGAAAACACTAACTGCTGGTTGAGCAACATGGGCCAGCATATGCCCGACAGTTCCTCCGGCCAGTACGTGATGCTTTGCCGCGATGCTTACCCGGCTGGCGCAGTGCGCGTCACCCTGGGTGAGATCAATGTGCTGGTTGAAAATACCTGGCAGGTGCAGTGGGTGCCGTAAAACCGATCGAATTTTAGAAAACTCGCTGCTGATACAAATCCCTCTCCGTATGGAGGGGGATTTGTTCATTTTTTGTAATTTAATACCCAAAAAGTGAACCGCAAACTACGTTAATTCCGCCCAAATATCCGCATCATTCTTTCCAGAGACCGGCGAAAGCCCAAGCGCTGACAGCAATACCAAAAACGGAATCAACGGTATGTGATAACGGGGCTGTACCTCAAAAAAGGCAAATGCTGCCAATGCCAGCAGCAGTACACTTAAACTGAACCATCCGATATGGCGGTGGGAAGGACGAAACTTGAACAATAAGGACAGCGCGCCTGCCAGCAAACACCAGTAACCGTACTCACTGATCTGAGCATACCCACGGCGCATATCAGGGGTGGGGATTTTCCAGCGTGCTTGAAACGTCTCATAATCCATATCGGATCCCAAAAACGCCAGATCGGCCCCATAGGCATCAGTGGCCAGAAAATGATTGTATTTCACCTTAAGAAACTGGTAATACGCTGCCGGATCCGAAAAAATTCGGTTGAGGATCAGAGGAACGCCCTTTTGAAATGCTTCCTGGCGGGTCCACCCATTTACCAGGCGCGTGTCAGGAGGATTATTACGTCCTTTCGCTTCGATATTTGTGCCTTTTAGCAGCGTATCAGTGGCAATTTTATATTCTGTGAATCGCAGATCATCCACACGTGCCGGAATGACAGCAGTTTTGATCAGCAGTACCCCGGCAGCGAAACCGACCAGTGAAAAGAGAGCGGCTTTTCCCAGCTTTGCGGGTGCAATTTTGCCTTGAAACAGCAGCGGCAGCAGGAAAAGCGGCGCGTACATGATCAATACGCCTCGGATCATAAAACCTGCCGCCAGGCAAAACCCTCCTGCCGACAGCCAATACCACCTGGGCCGGTAGATGTAGCGAATGAGAAACCCCGTACAAAGGACCAGCGCAGCGGTCGAAATGATATCTGTACAAACCAGGCCTATCATCCCACACTGTGATGGTAAAACTGCGAAAATCCAGGCGGCACTGAGACCAGCCTGCCGGTGACCGGTCTGCCGGCAAATCTAAACCAGTCCGGCCATCGTTACGAGGGAAGAGAAGATATTGATAGCCACCGCCGTTCGGTCGGATGGGTAAATACGGTACAGCAGTGAGAGCAGGCGGGTGAAGTCAAAATAATAATTCATCACCAGACCGGGTTCGCCGCGGGCCAACTGGAGCGCCCAGCGGTGAAAATCTCCAAAATCGGAAACTTGGGCCGTGGGTACCATGTTTACCCAATAGATGCGCAGGGCCACCGCCAGGGCAAAAACAAACACTAACAGCCAACCCTCAAGTCGGGGGCGTTTTTTAACCAGAACAGACAACCCGATGGGCACCAGTATCAACGCAGCCATCGCAGCCAGAATCAACCACGGTTGATGGTTCCAGAAGTTGATAAATTCATTTTGAAAATCCAGGGCGTTGTTTAGCAGATAAGTTAGTACAAAAAGCAGAAAGTACTCCAGTATCTGGTTCTGCTTGTTGGAAGACCGACTACCGATACAAACCGATGCGATAAAGAAAAACAGAAACAGGCTGACAAAGCGGATTACCGGGAACGCCATTAAAAAGATCCGAAAGACGGTTGAATAAGTATCGCCCTCGGGCATCAAAATGTTGAAGTTGGCGTACGTCTGACTGTCATTTTCCGCTGCCGGAATTTGCAGATGGTGTGTTTCCTGATTAATGGAGATATCAATTTCCGCTGGCTGCCCCTCGCGAATAAAGCTGAACTGGTAATACGCCGGATCACTGGTCTCAAATTCATCTCGCAAACGAATTTCGGCAGGTGAACTTTCCTGATGATCCGCTGAAAAATGATCGCCGCGCACCCACTGACCGATATACTCATATTCTGTTGGCTCCACAATCCATTTCGCTTCTCTGATATTCACGGTCAAATTAACGAAGTAAAAGGGATCGTCTGAACGGATGGTGATGAGATGATCGGCCGGATATAATGGCGAAAAAGAAAGCGTCAATGAAAGGGTGAGTAGGGTCAGACCTGCGGCTATCAGCAGGTGAAAAAGCCCCCTGTTGTGAACCGTTTCCCAACGTGGGAGGATCCATCGTCTCCAAACATACCTCAGCAAAAAAAAGAAAATGACCCAACCCACCACCAGAACAACAATCCTGCCCCATTGCGGATAAGCGGCGAATGGTAAAAATGTACCAATCAGGTAAAGAAGAACAACCGCTGAACAGACGGAAAGAAACAAGGACGGAATAATAGCCCGCAGGGTTTTCGACATTTTTTAGCTCATCAAAACTGGTATGTGGCGTTAGAACATAAAAGCCCATGGAAAGTGGAGACCACCCACCCAAGCTTTCGTATTCCACAATTATAAGGGGAAAATCCGTCCACTAATCACGCGCCGTACAAAAAATTATCTAGCGATGATCTTGTTTTGTGACCTGTGCATTCATCAAAGCATACTACCGGCTTTCCTGCAACGGTTTTTAGATTAAATCAGAATAAATGTTCTATAAATCCTCTTTACAGCAGAAAACCGGCATGTTATGCTGATTGTATTGCTTTTCAAAAGCAGGAAAGGGGCGAACTGTATGCAAAAAATTGTGACCAATTTCTGGTTTGATAACCAGGCCGAAGAAGCCGCGCGCTTCTATACCTCTATTTTTCCCAATTCCAAAATCGGTTCCATTGCCTACTACGGCGATGCCGGACCGTTGCCGGCGGGTACCGTGTTGACCGTTGAGTTTTCACTGGATGGACAGGATTTTATCGCGCTGAATGGCGGCCCCGAGTTCAAATTCACGCCGGCCACTTCGTTCATGATCAACTGCGAAAATCAGGCCGAGGTCGATTATTACTGGGGAAAACTGACTGAGGGTGGTATGGAAGACCAGTGCGGCTGGCTGACCGACAAATTCGGTCTTTCCTGGCAGGTGGTTCCCACCATTATCAGTAAACTGATGCTGGACAGCGATCAGGCCAGGGTTAACAGCGTGATGCAGACGCTGTTTCAAATGCGAAAAATTGAAATTGAACCGCTGCTGCAGGCCTACGAAAAGGTGCGGTAGACGGACGAATCTTCAGCTCACAGAAACAGCAGAGCGCGCATCCAGCAGAAGCGCGCTCTGTTTTATATGCTGTCTCACCGATTCAAAGCGGGCAAAAACGGTTGTTTCTGACTATAATGGAGAAAGAACTGGCGCAGACCAGCCGTGATTCCAATGAGGAAACCGGCTTACACATCGCCCTGGAGAGAACCCAATGCGACAATCCATGCTGACCCGCGAACAATCGCTTTTTGTCAACCAGGAAAAGGAAGCTCTGTCTGATATGCTGTTAAAGCTGTCGGGAATGGAGTTGCCCAAAGAGCGCCTGGCTGCCCTGCAAAAAGCCATCATTCAATTGGATGAGTTGTTCCTGGTGGTGGTAGTTGGCGAGTTCAACGCCGGGAAAAGCGCCCTGGTGAACGCCATTTTGGGTGCAAAAGTGCTGCCGGAAGGGGTGACACCCACTACCTCGCGGGTTACGCTGGTGAAATGGGGTGATGAACCGGGCGAGCAGGTATTGGATGAAGGTTTCGCCGTGATTACCTACCCTCTGCCGCTGCTGAAAGAGCTGAACATCGTCGATTCACCCGGCACCAATGCCATTATCCGCCAGCATGAGCGCCTGACCGATGAATTTGTGCCTCGCAGTGACCTGGTGCTGTTTACCACCTCGGCGGACCGGCCCCTCACCGAAAGTGAACGCCAGTTTCTGCAGCGTATCCTGGCCTGGGGAAAGAAAGTGGTCTTTGTGCTCAACAAGGCCGATATTTTTGAGAACGAAGATGCCCTGGAAGAGGCGCGCTCCTTTATTCTGAAGCATGTTTCCGGCGTGCTGGAGGATACCCCTGAGCTGTTCGCGGTTTCTGCGCGCTGGGCTCAGCGCGCCCTCACCGAAACCGATCCGGATCAGCGCCGCCAGTTGCGGGCGGCCAGCCGTCTGGAATCGCTGGAGCGCTATATCACTTCCACACTGGATGATGATACCCGTTTACGGCTGAAGCTGCAAAATCCGCTCGGAGTGGCTGAGAATCTGATTACACAGGCTGAGCAGGTGAACCGGACGCAATCTGCCGATCTTTCAGAAGACCGCCAGACCGTATCCTCCATTGAGACGGCCATCACCGCGCACGAAGGCGAACTGCAGAACGAGTTGACGCCGCGCATCGCCGAGCTGGAGAATATTCTGCAGCGGCTCGAATTACGCGGACTGGATTTCTTTGACACCACCTTGCGCCTGACCAACATTCACAACCTCATCCGCGGCGATCGTGTCAGAGCGGAGTTTGAAAAAGAGGTTCTGCAGGATGTGCCGGCCCAACTGGAAGATCAGGTTCAACGGCTGATCGACTGGCTGGTGGAGAAAGACCTGCGCGAGTGGCAGCAGATCATGACCTATTTGCAGCGCCGTCAGGCGTTGAATCTGGAGCACATCGTTGGTTCGGGTGGAAGCTCGCAGGCCGGCCGCCGGCGTGAGTTGATCGACTCGGTGGGCGAACGCGCCAAACTGCTGATTGAGAGCTACGATCGTAACGAAGAAGCCAGTCAGCTTGCCCGGCAGGTTGAAGCAGCCGTGGCGCAGACAGCCCTGTTTGAGGTGGGCGCCGTCAGCCTCGGCACACTGGTCACCACCGCGGTGGTCTCATCGGCGCTGGATATCACCGGCATGGTGGCAGCGGGCACACTGGCGGTATTGGGCTTCTTTGTCATCCCCTACAAACGCCGCAAAGCAAAAGAGAATTTCCGGCAGAAAATGACCGAGTTCCGCGCCCGCCTGATTTCTGCGCTCACACGCGAGTTTGACCGGGAATCGCAGCAGTCGGTGAACCGGCTGCGTGAGAACGTCACGCCGTATACCCGTTATGTCCACGCTGAACAGGAGCGCATGGAAAAGATCGACGGAATCCTGCAGGATATGCGTCAGGGATTATCGATGCTGCGCTCGCAGATTGAAACGCTTTTGAAATGAAGCCGCGCTGAATCCGCTTGATATCATGGAAGGGGGAAGTCTTTCCGAAATACCGGCAGCTTCCGGCGAATAACAAATCCGCATCGTTCATATAATGCCAGCGCCGGACCCCGGAAATAATCAGTTTCTACATATACCGAACCGGCTCCCAGTTCATACATCCGTTTCAATCCCTCGGAAAGTAACGCCCTGCCAAGCCCGGCTCCTTGAAAAGCCGGGCTGATTCCCATCGGTTCCACCTGCCCGAACAGGTTGCCGTCCACCTGCTCCAGCCAGCCAATAAAAAAGCCGCATAGCTCCCCGCCAGGGTTTTCCACCATCAGGTTCAATTGCGGCTGGCAGGCTGGGTGATCCAGGATGCGCCGGCGCCAGGCAAGGTTCATGTTTTTGGTCTCGAACACGCTGCGGTGCAGATCCACATACTCATCAATTTCCGTATCGCAGCGCAGAGGGCGGACGGTGTATCCCACCGGCGCCGGTGTCGAGGGGACTGCCTGCACACCGGCATGCTGCATCCATACCTTGCTCCACGGATCCACCGCCACATCGGCCTGTGACACCCAGCCGTACTCTTCCAGAATACAGATGAATTCCTGCTGATTTTCAAAAACCGGGATAAACCAGGCTTCGCGCTCTGCCCCCTCTGCGTTTAATTCGGCTCCCCGCTGCGCGGCCCACTGCAGGATCAACGGGTATAGCTGCGGGACGGCGTCAGGACGGCAGGCGATATCCACCGTCCAGAACGGTAGTTGCATCACCGCCCAACCCGCCAGGTTTCCCTGTTCATCCATCCACAAAGCCGCGTTGTGTGTGTCTTCGAGGGCAGGCGAACTGAAACGGTATGGTAAATCGATGCTGTGCAGTTGATGCGTGAAATACTCCAGCGCAAGCTGCTGCATGATTGTTTGATCGGTCAATCCATTGTAAGTACGCTGTGTGTACATGTTTCTCCGGACCAAAGAACAACGAGATGATTTTGGTTGTGAGCGAATATTTCACCCTGGTTTATCAGAGGCAGGATCCGTATGATGAACCGGGTTTGGTTAAGAATCAACCACCAGATTTAGTGTAAAATTGAGCCGGAAGACTGAACTTACAATAATAGTACCCTATCTCAAGGTGAATATGAGCGAATTACCCGGACAGTATGTTGGCCGTTATTGCATCGCAGAAAAAATCGGCGTGGGCGGGATGGCCACCGTGTACAAAGCTTTTGATTCTCGGTTGGAACGTGATGTTGCGGTCAAAGTGATCCGTTCAGATATTGTGCGGGATGAGATGTTCCTCAGGCGTTTTGAGCGGGAAGCCAAGGCGCTGGCGCGGCTCTCCCACCCCAATATCGTCAAGGTGCTGGATTACGGCGAACATGACGGCTCGCCTTATCTGGTGATGGAGTACATGCGTGGCGACACACTGAAGAAGTTGTTGGGCAAACCCATCCCGTGGCGCGAAGCGGCCCGGATGCTGATGCCGATCGCTGAAGCCCTGGGGTATACCCACAAACAGAACATCATTCACCGCGATGTCAAGCCGTCCAACTTCCTCATGACCGACAGCAATCATCTGATGCTCTCGGATTTTGGCATTGCCAAGATTCTTGACAACCCGGATGCTGTTCAGCTCACCGGCACCGGTATCGGCGTGGGAACACCCGAATATATGGCCCCCGAGCAGGGGTTGGGCGAAACGGTGGATCACCGGGCGGATATCTACGCTCTTGGGGTTGTCTTTTATGAGATGGTAACCGGCCAGAAGCCCTACCGCGCCGATACCCCCATGGCGGTCATGTACAAGCAAATTGCCGATCCATTTCCCCCACCCCGCCAGTATGTACCCAACCTGCCCGATAACGTTGAGGCCATTCTGGTGAAAGCGCTGGCCAAAAAGCCGGCTGACCGTTTCCAGGATATGGCAGAATTTGCCCAGGCGCTGCAGGAAGTGGTGGAAAACGCCAATAGTTCGGCTACACGCATGTATTCCACGCAACCTGTGATGGCCCAAACCAATCCAGCGCAAACAGCCGTTCATCCGGTTGAGAGGCCTACCCCCACACCACCCCCGTTTCAAACCGGGCAGCCCCCCGCCGTATCGACGCCCTCACACACCCCGCCGCCGTTTCAGACCGGCATGCCGCAGGCTGCCAGCTCCCCCTCCAATCCGGCCATCCCTGTCAAAAAGAACAAAAAGATGTGGATCACCTGCGGGGTTCTGACCATTGTGGCTGTGTGTATTGGCGTGGCACTGTTGGCCGGAGGGTATAACGCGGTCATGTCGATGTTGGGCTTCCCCCCAGATGGTCTGGCAGTGGAAATCAGCGTATCGCCCACCATCCAAATGAGCAGCGAGTTTCAGGTGGTGGTGGCCATGCGCAATGACACCAGCAAGGATATGCAGATCACCGGGATCGAACTCCCCAAATCAATGCTGCAGATCGCCTCGATTAACACTACCTCGCCGCAGTACACCGGAACCACAAACAATGAATCGGATGGTAGTCCGGTTTATACCTTTGATCTGACGTTAGCCCCGGGCGTCACCCGGCAGATCACGTTCTACTTCATGCCCCGCCAGACGGCGGATATCACCGGAGACTGGGATATACTGGTGGGCACCCGCCGCGCCACCCGGTCGGTACGTGTACTGATCACCAATGCCCCGCCGCAGCCCCTCACCCCCACATTGGAGCCCACCCACACCCAACCGGCGCCCACGCTCACATTGGCTCCGGCTCCCACCCAGACGATTCCTGTCACAAATCTCGAATGGACTGAATTATGGGTGGATGACTTTTCCGATCCGAACAGCGGTTTCTATGTGGGCGAATCCCCGGAGTACAGTTTTGCATATGAAGACGGGATCTATCGCGTGGATGTATTCGAACCGGAATGGTTGTCATGGATCTACATGGGATACAGCCTGACCGATATCCAGATGAGCGCGGATGTCAAAATGGGCAACAGCACCGGTGCGACCGCCTACGGCATGCTGTGCCGTTGTGATGTCAACGAAAACTACTACGGGTTCGAATTCAGCGAAGACGGGTATTACACCATCTGGTTGCGGTACAACAACAAATACACCACACTGGTGGATTGGGTCGCTGAACCCCGCATCAATTCCTCCGAATGGCAAAGGATGGGGATTGAATGCGTGGGCGAGAACCTGACCCTGAAGTTCAATGACGAGGTACTGGTGACTACCACCGACTCCACACTCAAGTCAGGCGATGTAGGTCTGCTGGCTGAATCCGATGAAAAAGGCGGATCGATTGTGCTGTTTGACAATTACAGCCTGTACGAAAATAAATAAGATTGAATTTATGGATATAAAAACCGCCCGGCTGCACTACACACCGCCGGACGGTTTTTTCGCCTGTCTATTTGCCGCTGCGCACCCACACAGGCACGCTGTTGGTTGAACTTGCCATCGACGGCCGGGTTCCCTCGGTGGAGGTGAGCATGTTAGCGGAACCGGCGGTATCCACACCTTCGGCGTCCAGATCCACGTACACGCCCTCCAGCAGGCAAACCACCCCCGGCATGATGTCATCGGTCACTTTTGCCTTGATGCGAATCCGGCCGCGCGAATTCCCTGCCAGAACCGGTTCGCCATCGCGAACGCCGTATGCCGCCGCGTCCAGCGGGTTGATCCACAGCGCCTGCTCCTCACGCTCGCGCAGCCAGACCACATTGCTGCCCTGCGAGTGGATGCGATAGCGTGATTTGGGCGTGATCAGCAGCAACGGGGTTTCGGCGTCTATCACCGGCCCCCGGTAGGTGGGAACAGCAGGGTAACCGGTTTCAAGTTCGTATTTCTCAGAAACCAGTTCAATCTTCCCCGACGGTGTGGGCAGCGGATATGCCTGCGGATCTGATACAAAATCGGCCAGGCCCACCCGGTTTTGATCCGCTGCCAGATACACCCCGGTGCGTTTGAACTCTTCATAATCCGGCACATCCGATTCGGCCACAAAGCTACGCAGCCAGTCCTCTTCGCTTTTCCCCGCGCTGAACTCCGGTTCAAAACCCAACCGGTCTGCCAGGGCGAGGAAGATCTGGTAGTCGTTTCGCGCATCCCCCACCGGCGCGATGGCCTGCCGGGAATAGGTAAGGTAGTTGCCGCAGTCCGGCTCCACGATATCGTTTCGCTCCAGATAGGTAGTCACCGGCAGCACCACATCACAATAGCGCGCGGTGGGCGTGAGGAACAGGTCATGGCACACAGCCAGATCCACCGCCTCAAACGCACGTATACTCTTATGGAGGTCACTGCCCTGGTTGAGATAATTGCCGCCGGTGGAGTAAATGGCGCGGATATCCGTGGGGTACCCACCCGCCCTGCCCCCCAGCACCGCATCCGGCCACTGCAGCACCGCCACAGAGGGCTGCTTCTCGATTGAAGGAATCGGCAGCTGCCCCAGTTTAGGTTTAGGAAGTCGATTGTTCAGGTCTCCGCTGGAACCGCCCAACCGGCCCACATTCCCCAGAGCCGTTTGCAGAGCGATCAGCATGCGGAAGGATTCTTCCCCGCCCAGCGTGCGCTGAATGGAGTATCCGGGCAGTAACGCCGCCGGTCTTAAATCAGCCAGACGATGCGCCAATTGCGCGATGGTATCCGCCGGGGTGCCGCAAATGCGCTCCGCCCACTGCGGATCCTTACGCACTCCGTTCTGCCTGCCCATAATAAAATCCGCCAGGCGCTTAAAACCAACGCTGGCACGGGTGATAAAATCCCAATCCACCCGGTTTTCCTCCAGAAGCACATACAGCACAGCCTGCATGAGCGCGGTATCAGTGCCCGGTTTGCAGGGGATCCACTCGCTGTCGAGCTGGTGTACCGTGTTGGAGCGGCGCGGCTCAATAGAAATAATGGGGATGCCCTCGCGGCGGGCCTGCCGCAGCCGCGGTCCCATTTCGCTGCCCTGGTGGGTATCCAGCATGTTGGCGCCCCAAAGAACGATCAATTTGGAATGCAAAATGGTAGCCGGGTCGATGCCCGAACGCAGGCGCGCTCCCAGCACATACGGCACCACAAAACTGGATGCCCCGGAGGAGTAGCTGCTGTGAAAACCGGTAAAGCCGCCGAACAGGCTGAAAAAACGCCGCGGCAGCATATAGGTGTTATGCAGGGTGCCGGAAACCGAACCCGTGCCCATCAGGTTGAGCACCGCCTGGGGGCCGTACTGGTTTTTGATCTTCAACAGGCCCTGCGCGGTGAAATCCAGCGCTTCATCCCAGGCCGCTTCTCTGAACTCACCGCTCCCGCGCCGGCCGGTTCGCATCAGCGGGCGGATGATGCGCTCAGGATGGTACACAATCCGCGGCATTTGAAATCCGTTGACGCATCCACTCTGGGCCAGAAGGGTACCGCCCTCAACATCGCTGTTGGAGGTGATCCGTTTGAGAACGCCATCTTCTACATGTGCCAGCAGGGTACACCCGCCGGAACAGTCCTTGCTGCAAGTGACAGGAATTAGTTCGATCATTGTCTCTCGTTTAATCTGGTATTTTCCCGGCAACATTATACAGGATTCTGCACCCCTGTGCCGTCTGTACAACTTCCTGTCAGGCTCTGCGTACATATTGATAGAGGTGAGGGTATGACAAATCAACAAAAAGGTGTTGTGTGGTTTTTGTGGCCGTTCTGGGCCATCTGGAAACTGGTGGTCGGCATTATTGCCGTCACCGGACGGCTGGTTGGCGCGATTCTGGGTCTGGTGCTGATGATTGCCGGCGTGGTGCTGACCATCACGGTGGTGGGCGCCATCGTCGGGATCCCGTTCATTATCTTTGGGTTTATGTTAATGATGCGTAGCCTTTTTTAGCAATACCTGAGCATGTGATAACCTGACACATTCAACTCAGGGAAGGCAGTCCAATGACGGTTCCGCCGCCATTGGACTTTTTTTGTATCTGGTAACCGGCTTATCAATCTAGCCGACAGATTAAAAATGGATAATAGTTTTGATATTGAGTAGACAGACCCTTTTCTTTGGTTACAATAAAATATGATTTAGTTTATCCTAAAAATCATATTAGATGAGGATCAAAAAGGGGATGAAATCACAAACAGTAGAAGATTATCTGAAAGCCATATACCTGATTCAGGAACGGCAGGAGGGCGCGTGGGTATCCACCTCCAGCATCGCTTCCTATCTGGGCATTTCAGACGCATCTGTCACCGGCATGATTAAACGGTTTGCTGCCTCCGACCCTCAACTGGTAATCTACGAAAAATATGGCGGGGTCAAGCTGGCCCAGGCCGGTGAAAAACTGGCCCTGGAAGTGATCAGGCATCACCGCCTGGTGGAGTGCTATCTGCAGGAAATGCTGGGGTACACCTGGGATGAAGTGCATGAAGAGGCGGAACGCCTGGAGCATGTGATTTCTGAGGAAATGGAAGAACGTCTGGCGCAGGTGCTCGGCAACCCGCTCACCGACCCGCATGGCGACCCCATCCCCGACCGGAACGGCCTGCTGCTTCAGCCGGATTATCAGCCACTGACCGGTGCCACGGTGGGGCAGGTGGTTCAGATCCGGCGGGTGACCGCACAGCAGCCTGATTTGCTGCGTTATCTGACCGATCTGGGTCTGGTGCTGCTGGCCAGAATGGAAGTGGTATCAATCGCGCCATTCAACGGCCCGGTATCGGTGCGCCTGTTGGACGGCAATGAAACGGTGCAGACCGTGGGGCGTGAGGTAGCTGACAGATTGCTGGTGATGCCCGCGTGAGCCCACAGTTGCACCTGATTGGAGCAGGAACATGAAAGAAACGAACGTGAAAAAGAACAATGAATTAAGCCGTCGTGATGTGCTCAAACTGGGCCTGGCTGCCGGCGCGGTGGGTGTGCTGGCGGCAGGCCAAAAAATCACCCACGCGGCTGCCTCTTCCGGAAGCCTTACCCCGCCGCCGGCCCCGGCCGGTCACAGTGGGATGGTGCATGGAGATTACAGCGGCACCATGGGTGATGTGGATCTCAGCCAGTTCGACCCGACTGATTTCACCACCTTCTTTGATACCGGGCGCCTCTCTGCCGCACCGGACGGCGGCACACTGCGTGAGTGGGATGTGTCCGTCATCGAAAAAGAAATCGAGATTGCCCCGGGTGTTTACTTCCCGGCCTGGTCCTACAACGGGCAGGTGCCCGGTCCCACCTTCCGCTGCAGTGAAGGCGATCTGCTGCGGTTCAATTTCCATAACACCAGTTCGCACCCGCACACCATTCACTTCCACGGGTTTCACCCCCCCAGCATGGACGGTATCGAGCCGATCATTCAGCCGGATGAATCATTTGTTTATGAATTCAAAGCCCGCCCGTTTGGCGTCCATCCCTATCACTGTCATGTCATGTCGCTCAAGAAGCATATCCATAAAGGGTTGTATGGCACCCTGATCATTGACCCGCCACAGGGTCGCGAACCGGCCCATGAACTGGTGATGGTGATGAACGCCTTTGACACGAACTTTGACAATGCCAACGAGGTATACGCAGTGAACACGGTAGCGTTTCATTTTATGCGTCATCCGCTGCATGTGCCGGTGGGTCAGTTAATCCGTATCTATCTATCCAATATGACCGAGTTCGATCTGATCAATTCTTTCCATTTGCATGCCAGCATGTTCAAACTGTACCGCACCGGCACCAACCTGGATCATTATGAACTGACCGATACGGTGCTGATGGGGCAGGGTGAACGGGCGGTACTGGAGTTTACGCTGGATGAACCCGGCAAATATATGTTTCATGCTCATCAGGGCGAGTTCAGCGAGTTAGGCTGGACCGGCGTTTTTGAGGCGGTTTAGGGGGGTTGTATGCACGCAGAAAAAGAAACTCGATCCGCATCCATCCGGATGCCCGGCTGGCTGACCGGTGTGTTGCCATTTTTAATCATGCTGATCATGCTGTATCTGTTCACCGTGATCAACCCGCTGGCTCTATTCACCAGCAATCTGCCGCCCATTGAAAATATCTCCATCGAACGCATCAAGGTGCTGGAGAACGGATTTGAGATGCAGGTGATGAACACCAGCCCAAAGCCGCTCGCCATCGCACAGGTGATGGTGGATGACGCCTACTGGCAGTTCACCCAGGATCCTCCCGGCGAGCTGCCCCGCCTGCGGCGCACCACCATTTTCATCCCGTACAAGTGGATTCAAAATGAGACACACCGGATTGTCCTGATGACCAATACCGGCCTGACCTTTGAAGGAGAGGTCGCTGTTGCCACACTCACCCCACGACCCGGGGCGCGTGAATTTGCCGGTTATGGTCTGCTGGGGATCTACGTGGGTGTGATACCGGTTACACTGGGATTGTTGTGGTACCCGGCCATGAAGCGCATGGGGCGTAAGTGGATGGGATTTTTACTGGCCCTCACCGTAGGACTGCTGGTATTCCTGCTGATCGATACCTTTCTGGAGATTTTAGATCTGAGCGCTGAGCTGGCGGGGGTTTTTCAAGGGGTTCCGCTGGCGCTGTTTTCGGCGCTGCTCACCTGGCTGGCTATTATGGCGGTCAGCGCCATGAAGATGCGCAGCAAAGCCGGAGCCGAACCGGTACGCGCCAAAGGCATCTTTTTAGCCGGTCTGATCGCGTTGTCCATCGGCCTGCATAACTTTGGCGAGGGTTTATCGGTTGGGGCGGCGTTTGCCCTCGGAAACGCGGCCCTGGGCTCCTTCCTGGTGATCGGGT
>DAISXR010000006.1:0-32043 GCA_036825755.1 Anaerolineaceae bacterium | reverse complement strand
GGGGCGGCGTTTGCCCTCGGAAACGCGGCCCTGGGCTCCTTCCTGGTGATCGGGTTTATCCTGCACAATATCACCGAGGGGATCGGTATCGCGGCCCCTATGGTACCCTCCAAACGAAGCGGTGAGGAACCGCAGCCGGCTCCCACGCTGCTCACCTTTGCGGGGTTGGCGCTGCTGGCTGGCCTGCCGGCCGTATTGGGAGCCTGGATTGGCGGATTTGCCTTCTCGCCGCTGCTGGGCACCATCTTTCTGGGTATTGGGTTGGGCGCCATCTGGCAGGTGGTGGTCGAAGTGACCGGTTTGCTCAAACGCAGCGCTGAGCGTGACAACACGCAGATGGTGTCATGGCTCAACCTGGCCGGCTTTGTGGCAGGTCTGGCGATCATGTATTTCACCGCCTTTTTGGTTAAATTCTAGCCAAAACACCGGTGATTGTTTCATCAAAAAACGGTTATTGGAAGAATTTATTGAGGTGAATATTTCTGGTAAAACTCTTCCATCACCTGTAAAAGATCCGGTGAAAGACGCTGCTTCACCCCCGAAAGCAGTTCCGGGGGGAGCGGCCCGTAATACGCCTCAGCCACCCCGCCGGTGATACACGCCAGCGTATCGGCATCGCCGCCCAGTGAAATCGCTTTGCGGATGGCATCTTCCAGGCTAATGGATTCAAAGAAAGCCGTCAACGCCTCGGGCACACTGCCCTGGCAGGTTTCATCAAAGCGGTAGGCTGGCCGTATTTCCGCCAGCGTCCGGCTCAGGTCGTATCCAAAACGTTCTGTCATTTCTTTTCGGATATCCTCTTTGCCAACCCCCTGCCTGGCGCGGAGAATCGCCAGTGCCACCGATTGCGCCCCTTTGATCCCCTCGGGGTGGTTGTGCGTCACCGCGGCGCTGCGCTCAGCCTCGCGCAGCACCTCTGCTTCGGTATCAAACGCCCACCCCACCGGGCTCACGCGCATGGCTGATCCGTTGCCAAAACTGTTGTACGGCCCCATCTCGTCGGAATGCATCCATCGCCTGAAAAATCCACCATAACCCGCGCGCGGGTAACGCAGCGCAAACTGGCGGATGGAGCAAGCATAATCGCCATCCGTCATCAGCGCGCAGGCCACAGCCGCCGTGAGCACGGTATCATCGGTAAAATAGCAGCGGGTGTTCCACAAAGGAAAATCTTCATCCTTGATCGGGTGGAATTCATAAATCGATCCTATCATGTCACCTGCGATGGCCCCGTACATTGTTTTTCCTTTCTGAACACAAAATTATGAGGTTTACTCTCCAACCGTACCGGTGATGATTTCACCGGCCGGGCGATACACGCTGATCACCACGCCGGATGGGGTGGTGCTGGATTTGACCAATTTCAACGCCGCCGGCATCGTACCGGCTCCAAACAAGCGCTTACCGGTTCCCACCACCACCGGAAACACCAGCAGACGGTACTCATCAATGAAGCCATGCTCGATGAGCGTTTGAAGCAGATCGCTGCTTCCATGCACCTGGATTTCACCGTTGTAACGCTGCTTGAGCAGCGGAACCTCTCTGACTACATCCCCAATATGCTGCGAGTTATTCCAGTCAAATTGAGTCCGTGTGCGTGAGGCAATGTACTTCGGCAGCGAATTCAATTTAACGGCAATCGGGTCATTCGGGTCGGTGACTTTCGGCCAGTAACCGGCAAAAATATCATAGGTCTTGCGGCCCAACAGAAAGGCGTCCACTTTTGAAAAGGTCTCCACCATGACCTGGCCGGCCTGGTCATCAAAAAAGGAAGCCGTCCAACCGCCATACCGGAAACCGCCGCTGGTATCTTCGCCCGGTCCCCCAGGCGCCTGCATCACCCCATCCAGTGTCAAAAAAGCGCTGAGCGTTAGTTCACCCATATTATCCCCTGTCCTTTCGTCCGCCCGCCGTTGACCGGCTGGCGGGTTTGTTTATTTGAATATCAAAATGAGGATCTGACTGCACGGCAGCCCATCCCGCATGGATGGCAAACCCTGCAGACGCTGTTTCCCCCATTTAGAAATGATATCCAAACAAACCGGTAATTGAACAGGGTGAGAAATGGCAGCTCCGAGCCGCTCTTCCCTGTTCAGGGTTATCGACGCTTAACCCTCTTCATCCTCGGCATCCCCGTATTCGGGGGCATACCAGAATTCATCTTCAGGCAAAGCGTATCTGACCTGGTCATCCGGGGTGATCGGATCATCCATGCGCACCAGCAGCAGGATGCCGGCCGTGCGCACCCCATTGGGGGTCATAATGCGGCGGGTGCGGTAGCGCAGGAAATACTTGCGCACCAGCTCATCGTTGAGCACACTTTTCACTGTACGTACGCTTACGGCGGCTTTTTCTGCCAACTGGCTCATCTCAGTTTCAATTTCGTTGCGCAATTCGCCGTTGATGGGGTTCCAGTAGCACATCGAACGGGCTGCCAGAATCACTGCCATGGCTGAATGACCAATCAGCGGCAGCCAGTTGGAGAAAAAGTACTGGGTGATCATCAGAGAGCGCTCGGGTTGAATAACGGCCGCACGTTTACTGCCGTAGGCGCGCTGCAGGGCCATCTTGCGGGCGCTGATTTTTCCTTTTCCTTCCGGAGGAATTGGTTCAGCACCGCTGGGCTCGGAGGCGCTGGTATCGGCGGGATCCTGCGGGGTAATAAACGGTAGATTCTGCGTACCCGGCGCTCCGGCAGAGGAATCTGAAGCGAGTTCCAGGTTGAGGGTCACACGTCGGTTGAGCAATCCCTCCAGTTGCCGGGTGATGGGTATCTTCAGCCGGCTTTCCACCCAATCGCGCATGAAGGCATTATTGGCGATCAGGGTAAAGACCTCATTTTGATAACCGCGCGCCTTCAATGGTTGTATGTAGGCTTCAAACAGGGGTTTTGACATCTCAAGACGCAACTGAGTTGAGACAACCTCCCAGACCTGTTGGAAGTCATTTTTATCGATCGATGTCAACTGCGCTTGAACCATTTCATCCATGGCGGTCTCGTACCTGACTGACAGGTTTGCCTTACGTTTCGTTTACCGGTGCGCGGTAGAGCTCACGTTTGGCTGGCTGCTCCGGTTACCGGTTCTTCTACCCGACTCTTCCATACTTGAGATATTCATCATCTTTTGCAGCATCGTTAAAGAAATTCCTGCGCATTACCCTCATTTTTAGAGAGATTCAGCCAACCATCCAATGCCTTTTGAGTAATTATTTCTACCTAATATTAGACCGATAAATGGAAGAAATAATTCAAAAATCATGCTTATGTGTGCTGGTTTTGAACACTTGTTCCCCTGTAAATACCTGAATCCATGGGCAAATCTCTCTTTTTCGGCTGTTAACCTATTTTTAAGACAGCGAATTGTTAAAGGTAGTTGAGGGAAAACCACCGAAAACGTTAAAGAGGGCAGCCGGGAGACAGACACTGTCTAGGACCCGATCATGGCCTCGACCAGATCCTCAAGCGAAACCGCCTGTGAACTGGCTGAAATATTGTTAAGACGGGCAGTGCACAGGCGCGTCAGGATCCCGATTGTTTCCCCCAGCGATACCTTACGGCCGAGCAAATTTGAAAAACGGTCCTGCCACACTTCCAGTTCGCTGGTTTCACCCTGTGAAAGGGTGATGCCCACTTTATGACGTGGAACCGAAGAAGGCGGACGGCCCGGCGAACGGGTGGTGATGGT
Organism: Anaerolineaceae bacterium; assembly: GCA_036825755.1. Classification (GTDB taxonomy): domain Bacteria; phylum Chloroflexota; class Anaerolineae; order Anaerolineales; family Anaerolineaceae; genus JAJFTV01. The sequence goes on along the minus strand of DAISXR010000006.1, from coordinate 28,357 downwards.
GCTTACAGCACGTCTGGCTTCATATAACTGGACCCAGGCGGATTTGTTGGTAGGGGTATCGGTCATTCTCTCATTACCTCGCGAACAATATTGATGTTAATAGTGCTTTGATCGCTTTGCAGGAGAAAATCAGTTGCCAGAGCGCACAGGCGAATGATTTCCCGCGGAATGCCCTGGGAATGTTCATACAGCATCTCGAAGGCATCATCGTCAATCAATGGTTCGGTGCGGCCGGCCACGTGCAGCCGGAACAGAACCATTTGCAGTGAGCTGGCAAGTGTGAGTGGCGGGAGGGTGAGACGGACAAACACACGCGCGTTCACGGCTTTGTTTGATTCAAACAGCGGCCGCATCTCGCTCTGCCCAAAGGCCAATACCTGTACCACCTTCGCATCGTAATCGAAGTTATACATGCGCTGGATCACTTCCAGGGCTTCCTGATCCATCAACTGGGCATCATCCAGAAGGACCACCACGTTTTGACCGGCAGTATATGAATCGGCCATCACCTGTTCCAGCCCATCCATCTGGCGCTGAAAACTGCGCTGGGGAGGGACATCCAATGCCTTGGAGATCTGCCGGGCTGCATCCATGGCCGATTTGAACGCCGCGGTATGGATATAGCAGACGCGTACCGATTTATCGTCGGCATACACGTCATACAGGCGCCGTGCCAGCGAGCTTTTTCCCATGCCCATCCCGCCGGTGATCATCGCCAGACCTCGCCGGCGTGTGATAACCCCCTGCGCCTGGCGGTATACAGCCAGATGCTCAGGCCCAAGGTAGAGATACCGCGGGTCAGCGGAAAGTTTGAAAGGATCTTCTGTTAACCCCAACCGTTCAAGCCGAACGAGACGCCAATCCTTCTCGGATAAGGTATCCAGCATGGTTTTTCCTCCTGATCAAGTTAAATTATCGCAGGAAAAAGGGAAAAAATCAACCGAATTACGCTAATTATAGTGTGAAGTATAAAAAGTTATCGTAATTAATTTGCAGGGTTATTCGGTTTATGCTAATATATCACTGGAAAGCCGTGATCGCGGCGGTTTTGGATCCCAAAGTCTTCGTTGAAAGAGGTGCCACATGGCTGTTGTCATCACCATCGCAAATGAAAAGGGCGGCGTAGGAAAGACAACTACAGGGGTGAATCTGGCTGCCGGGCTTACCCTCAGGCTGGCCGCTGAGAGCGGGGCCAACGGGCGTGTGCTCCTGATTGACCTGGATCCGCAGGGGCATGCCCTGATGTCGGCCGGGTATGGATCTCATGAAGCGCCGTTTTCACAGTCACTGGCAGCCCTGCTGGTTGAATCACCGCCTCCGTCTGTTCAGCCCATCCTGCGCCGGGCCGTTCATCACCCCGGCCTCTATTATATCCCCGGAAACCGCGCCGCCATGGTGGAAGCAGCCCGTGTTTTGCCTACATTGATGGCGAATGAGAGCCGTCTGCGCGGGGCGCTGGCTCCCATCATGGAGTACTTCTCTTACATTATTATCGACACACCGCCCGCCACCGGCGATCTGCTGATCAACGGTCTGGCAGCCGCCACGCACATCATCATCCCGGTTGAAGCCAGCTATCTGGGGGTATCCGGTTTACGCGAACTGCAACGCACCATTGAGGAAGTGAAACGGCATTTCAGCCCCGACCTGTCTGTGCTGGGTTACCTGCCCACCCTGTGCGATGAACAGCGCAGTGAAACACAGGAAATATTGACCGAGATGCAGCGCCGCTATCCTGGCAAGGTATTTGCTCCTATTCATAAATCGGCCGATCTGGCATACGCTCATTCGGCTCATATGGACGTCTTTACCTACCGCCCGCCCCGCCAGCGAGTGACCGGACAGCTTTCGTCCAGCTCGCGGCCCACCCAGGAATACGGGCAGTTGGTTGAAGATGTGCTTAAGCTTACTCACTTTCAGTTTTCTGAGGATTCGCAATCCGATTGAGGTACCTGATGGCCAACCCGCCCAAACGAACCCGTCACAGTGCTTTTGATGATTTTCCCGTCGAAGACGCCACCACGGATATTTTGCAGAAACCCGCCCCAGAGGCATCCCCTTCCAAGATCAGAGCTCCCCAAACCGAAACGGTTCTACCCCAGGTGGAACGCATTGAGCGGCTGAAACCCAGCCAGATGATGCCCGATCGCTTTCAACCCCGGCGTTTGCTTCCGTTTGCCCTGCGAGAATCCTTCTTTAACGGCGAGCTGGACTGCTATCAGACCGCCGAGCGCTGGCTGGCTCTGGCCAAACAGGATAACGCCTACCGGCTGGAGGTGGACCGCCTCCTCAACATGGGTGAATCGTTCGACGAGCACGGACAGATCAAACCGATCACCGGTTCATGGGTGACCACACGCGACGGGCGTTATATTTTTCAAATAGAAACCGGTGAGCGGCGTTTCTGGGCTACCTGTCTTACCCGCATCTCACGCCAGTCCAAAGACGAACCGCTGGTGCGCGTGGAAGTGGTTGCGCATCCCACCCGTCAGCGCCAGGTGCTTGAAAATCGCCATTCCGAACCACCCTCCGCGGTGGGGCAGGCCTGCGAGATTGCTTCGCTGATCCTGTCGGAGATGAACGTGGTTCCGCCCGCCTCTCTGCGCGATGAATTTGATTTCTTCCGTGGCGCCCGCTCGCAGCGCATGCCATCCGGGCTGTGGGAAAAGATCATGCCGGTCATGCAGCTCACACGCCCGCGCATGGTACAGCTTCTCAATATTTTGCAGATGCCCACCTATTTGCTGGAACTGGCAGACCGCTACCGCCTGCCGGAACGCGTACTGCGTGAGGTGCTTTCACTGCCGCCGGATCAGTGGGAACGCGTGATTTACCTGAGCATCCAGAACAATCTGACCTCCGACGAGGTATATGACGCCTCCAGCCAGATGGATTCAACCTCCAACACCGGCTCCACTTCGACCTCGACGCCTGTGAAGTCCAAAAAAGCCTCCTACGTGGTGGCCGTGGGCGGGCTGCGCCGTTTCGCCAACATCATGCGCCGTTTAGATGGAATCAACCAGACCCAGGCTTTTGACGAGGTGGCCGATGACCTGGTGTCTGCCGGTGATGCCGAAAGCCTGCTGACCCTGATCGACGAGTTGTCGGCCGTCATCAAATCGCGTCTGACCCGTCGATAAATTCCGAAAACCATTTTTCACCCAACCCGAAGAGTGTAACCGCGGTTACGCTCTTTTTTTGTCCAAAATGGCCCTGTTTTCCATACCCATACAGATACCCCTGATCTGCTGAAAGACGCGTTATTTCTTTGATCTGTGTTGATAAACGGCGACCCTGTAATTATTCCAGAGGCGACCCTGAATGGTGACCTTGAATGTTCTCAGGGTCGTCCCTGTTTTTCAATAAGGGGCGACCCAATTAATCATTGCATGATAAAATGAGTGAAACCACACAAACCTGCAGTAAAACCGGCGCGTTTTTGAGCGCCGGGTTCGTTGAAGCGGCGGAAAAGCATGAAAGTATTCTCCTTTGCCAATCAAAAAGGTGGTGTTGGAAAAACCACCACAGCGGTCACCCTGGCAGCCGGCCTGGCCATGCAGGAGTACCGCACCCTGCTGGTCGATCTGGATCCGCAGGGTCATGTGGCCTTTTCCTTTGGCAAAGAAAAATCGCCCGGGCTGTACCGCTGTGTGGTAGGCGGCGAACCGCTTGAAAAGCAGGTGATCAACGTGCGCCCCAACCTGGATATCCTCACCAGCGATAAACGCACCGAGCAGGTCAAGCGCCACATCACCATGTCTGATTTTCGCGAAAACGTGATGGTGGATCTGCTGAAGAATAATTCTTATGACGTGGTGATGATGGATATGGCGCCCTCACTGGATGTACTGCACATCAACGGGCTGGTGGCCAGCGACTGGGTCATCATCCCAACCCGGCTGGATGCCATGGCGGTGGACGGCGTGAAAGAAATTTTGCTTACCATGGCCGAGGTGTCCCGCCGCGGTTACCCCTTTGGAGGGTACAGCATCCTGCCGACCTTTTTCGACCGGACCACCCGTGAAACACTGGTGCAGTTCCAGGAGATTGTCACAGCCTTTGGAAACCGCGTCTGGCCGCCCATCCCGCAGGACACCCGCACCCGCGAGGCGCCTGCATATGGCAAAACCTTGTGGGAATATACCCCCAACTCAACCGTCATCACCGGGTATTCAAACGGGCGTGCCCGGCTGGGAGGTTATCAGCAGATTTTGAAACGAACCATGGAGGTAATCAATGAGCGATGACAAGCTGATCCGCAAACAGGTGCTGGATCCCTCGGTGGCGGATCTGTTATCCAACATGGAGCAGAAACATGCCGATACTTTGCTGTCGCGCAGCGAACGCAAGAAACGCAACCGCGAACGGGCCAAAATCGCCGCCCGCCGTGAATCACGTGTGACCTATGATCTGCCGCCGGCCTTAAGGCAGCACATCATGAGCCTGGCAGAAAAAGAACGTCTGCCAGCCAGCCAACTGGTCACGCTGGCGCTGATCCGCTTTCTGGAAGATATGAAAAAAGGGCAGGTGGATCTGGGCATCTATAAGGAACCCTCCCAAAGTCCACGCTATGACTGGAACCTGGTCTTTCCCGATGGTATGATCGACTCTGCGCTGAAAGCCAAAAAATAAAAAATAACCAATCCAAATAAAAAAGTGTAACCGCGGTTACACTTTTTCAAATCAGGTGAAAAATGAAACTGACCCCCGCCGTCTTTATGAATGAAGCCGAACAAATGTCAGATCAGATCACTGCCTGGCGTCGTGATATCCATCAACACCCCGAGCTGCGTTTTACCGAGGTTCGTACTGCCGGGATCGTAGCCGATCACCTGCAAGCCCTGGGGATGGAGGTGAAGACAGGTGTGGGAAAAACCGGTGTCACCGGTTTGCTGCGCGGTACCTCGGATACACCGGTTGTGCTGCTGCGCTTTGATATGGATGCTTTGCCGATCCAGGAGGAAACACCGGTTGAGTACGCTTCGAAAATACCCGGGGTGATGCATGCGTGCGGACACGATACACATGTGGCAATGGGTCTGGCGGCCGCATCCCTGTTGAGCCTGCACCGCGCGGAACTGGCCGGCAGCGTCAAGTTTGTATTCCAGCCTGCTGAAGAAGGCGCCGGCGGCGCGCTGGCCATGATCGCGGATGGAGTTCTGGAAGACCCCAAGCCTGATTACGCTTTCGGTATGCATATCGATGCCACGCGCCCCAAAGGAACAGTTGCCATTGGCGAGGGGTACGTACTGGCTGCCGCGGACGAATTTCACATCCATATTCAGGGCAAGGGCGGGCACGGCGCCCTGCCCGAGCTGACCTCTGATCCTCTGATGGCAGGCGTGCAAATCGTCAATGCCCTGCAAACTATCATCAGCCGGAACACCGGTTTGCTGGATCTGGCGCTGATCAGCGTTTGCAGTTTTGAGGCCGGGCATGCCTTTAATATCATCCCGGAAACCGCCGAACTGTCCGGCACCATCCGTACCTATGAGCCGGCGATTCAAAAGATGGTCTACCAGCGTATGAAAGAGATCGTTCATCACACTGCCCTGGCGTCCGGCGTCAAAGCGGAGTTAGAGATCCGCCAGATTGTTTCCGCCGCCTGGAATGATCCCAAAATGGCTGTCCTTTCCCGTCGCATCGCCGGTGAGATCCCCGCGATCCGGCATATTGAAACGGACTACCGGGTTTCGCCGTCAGATGATCTGGCAGAATTTTTGGCCGCTGCTCCGGGCTGCGACCTGATCATCGGGGCATCGTTGGGATCTGGTTATTTCCATCACCACCCTCGCTTCGATATCGATGAGACCGCCATGCCGGTCGGCGGCGCGTTAATCGCTTCCATCACAGCAGAGCTTCTTTCCTCCACAAAGAAAGAAGAATGATCTGTTTTCTTTCAGTAATCAGAGTCGTTAATTAAGTAGTTAATATGAATCACGTGCAAATTTTGCACTCACATGACGTGCAAGTTTTGCATCCATTTGAAGTGCATTGTTTGCACTCCGGGTGCCCTGTATGCAAAAATTTCAATCAGGCCAGAATGCAGAATTTTCCTTCTGCCCGGGAGGAAATATTTGCATCCAGCCCTTTATGCAAAAATTGCATCCTGGCTGAGCCATTTTTATAGGCCAATCAAACCTTAAGGCAAAAATTGCATGCAGGAGAACGAAAAACAACCCGTTTCTATGATAAAACACAAGATCAAATATTATCAAATTGCGTATAGATTAATTATCCAATTATTCTGCTTTGACATAGAAAAACGGGCGGGAGATTGCCCCGCCCGTAGAAAATATGACTTTTACAGTTTGTTGAAGTTAATCTGAGCAATGACCCGGGCCAATGGCGCCGGAATTGTATTGATCGATCAGATCTGCGTAGTAAATGGCATCCGCGCGGATGGGTTTTTCATTCCCGGTGGTGGGGTTATAGGCAATAAAGTAATCCCTTGCCCAAACCAGCGCCGCGGTGACCTCAGGCGTAATGGAAACACCCACGAACTCGTTGAATTTGCCGGCGATGTACTGACGAGCCAGAATATAATACGCGTTTCCTTTTGGAGCATTATTCAAAACCTGAATATAGGTTAATCCGCTGGAGAAGAACATCAGGTCTTCGCGTCCACCCCACACATCGTCATACGGAGCCGGTCCGTAGCTGGAATGTGTCTTCCAGTAGCCCAACGTCAGGGTGCAGTTGTCATTGCATCCGCAGTCGAGACAGGAGGTGGGTGTTTCTTGAGCGCTGACCGGGATGACCATTACAGCCAGGAGCAGCAGGGTGGTGAGCGGCATGATAAATCGAAATAATTTTTTCCGTTGTACTGTCATTTTTTACCCCTCTGAATAATGTATGTAGATGAATCGACAATAGAAAACTCTGAAGAATGATTGGTTCTTTGAATACGCTGTACCCCCTTATAAAACTGAACATGTCAGCGGATTTTGAGAAGTTCACCGGGTGAAAAAGAGAAAGAATTTGATCAATAATGTCCGGATAGGTTCTCTTAGGAATGAGTATACGGACGGGGATTAAGGGAATATGAAAAATTCTCTCAAAATAGATGAGAGAAGGATGAAGCCCAGGCACAAAAGATGAGATATGAATGAAAAAATTCGTGTTACCGAATATCGACCAACCCGTATTTCAGGGCTGCCACAACAGCCTGGGTACGGTCGGAGACGCCTAGCTTGCTGAAAATAGCGCTGGTGTAATTGCGCACCGTTCCCTCTGAAAGATAGATTTGCCGGGCAATATCGGCATTGGTCAGGCCGCGCACCAGCAGTTGCAGGATTTCTTTTTCGCGATCATTCAACAGGATGCTGGTGGGCTGCTGTTCGATCGGTTTTTTTTGTTCAATATTGGTTAGTATCTTGCCGGCCACCGAGGGATCGATATACGATTTTCCTTTGACGGTGCCCTTAATGGCGGCGATCAGGTCATCGCGGGGGGTGTCTTTCAGCAAATATCCGGCCGCGCCGCTGCGGATGGCATCAAACAACCATTCATCATCGTCATAAGTGGTCAGCACCAGGATAAAAATGGAGGGATACTTTTGCTTGATGGCGCGCGTGGTCTGGATGCCGTTCATCACTGGCATTTTCAAATCCATCAGCACCAGTTCGGGGGGATTCTGCTCAATTTTCTCCAGCCCCTCTTTTCCATCCAGAGCGGTCCCGATTACCTGAATCTCGGGATCGGAGGACAAAATCATCTTCAGTCCTTCGCACACGAATTCCTGGTCGTCACAAATTAACACGCGTATCATGTCACAAATCCCTAGTTAATTTACAAGTGAGCGCGCGTATCATGTCACAGATCCATAGTCATTTTAAGCGAGGTCCCTGCTGGGGAACTGTCGATGGTCAATTTCCCGCCGATCAATGCGGCGCGCTCCTGCATACCGGTAATGCCAAACTGCTCGCCGCTGCCGGATAGCTCTTCCGGCTCAAATCCGGCGCCGTCATCCTCAATCAATAGGGTGAGATGGTGATCCGACTGCGTCAGCTTCACATTCACCTCTTTCGCGCCGGCATGCAACGCTACGTTTTCCAGCGCTTCCTGGGCGATGCGATACAGATTCATCTCGGTTTCATGCGGAAGCTGCAATACGTTATCCAATTGTGTATGAACAGTGAAATTGGCGCGCTCTGCGGTTGAGATGGACATATTTTGAATGGCTGCTGCCAGACCCAGGTCTTCCAGAACGCGCGGACGCAAGTCTTTCAATACCCGGCGGGTCTCCTTCAGACCATCCCGCACCACCGTGAGCGACCTTTCCAGTTCCTCCTGAATCTGTGTCTGTTCCGGGTCGATGGTGGTCTTCAGCGCTTCCAGCCTGACGGCCAGACCGCTGAGAGTATGCGCCAGGGTGTCGTGCAGCTCGCGCGCAATCCGGTTGCGCTCACGGCTGACTGCCAGTTGCTCCAGCGTCTGGCTGTATTTGCTGATTTCCACATTGGCTTGCAGCAGGGCGCGCTGTTGGGATCGTTGAATCTCTAACAGGTGCGTGAGGATATGCCCGATGATGCCAAAGGCAAACGCGCGGATGAGCGGCTGCCCCAGAATCATCAGCGAATCCAGATCCAGTGACGAAACCGCCGGGATCAGCATGCTCTCATCCAGAATGGTGGATAACACGATCAGCAGCAGTACGTATTTAAACTCGTACTGCCAGGCGATCAGAACCAGGGGCACTGTCAAAATAGGAAACAGCATCCAGCTACGGGTGATCAGGATCTCGGCCGTTCTCTGGGTGGGCAGAAAATAATCGAACAGATTGCTCAATAATGGAACGGCGACGGAGAGTGTGATGGCAACCGGCAGATACCAGGCCTTCATTTTCCGCTGCAGCCACGGCCACGAGAGATAGGCAAATAAAAAGGCGAACAACAGTACATTCAGCCAGGACCAGTGTTGCAGCGGCATCGAAAGCGACCCCTGTTGGCGCATGGCTGCCGTGATGATCAACGTAAAGTAAGCCACCGCAACGGCTGAGTAATACCGAAAAATGACCAGCAAACCCGGTTCGATTCGCCTTTTCATGACCCAATCATAACATAACGGCCTTTTGAAAATCTTTCCGGCAGGGCGATTATGATGCCAGTCACCTGAAAAATGACGCGTGTCATCAGGCTGGTTATGCCAGTTATCTTATTCTGAGGGAGGGATTAGGGTATCTTCACTAATAAATCGATTCTCACCGAACCGGGTTTCCACTGATTTTCAACAATTTGGAAATACCCTTCACGGAGACCATGCTTTATGGAACAAGCCATCTTTGTTCAGGATCTGACCAAACGATATCCATCTCAGCGGGACAGGCAGGCATTATCCGGTCTGTCCGTTGAGGTATATCCCGGCCAACTGTACGGGCTGATCGGCCCGGACGGCGCCGGAAAAACCACCGCGCTGCGCATCCTCTCCACGGTCATTCGTGAAAGCTCAGGCACGGCCAAAATTGGCGGTTTTCGCGTGCATGACCAGGCCGAGAAGGTACGCGCCTGCATCGGATACATGCCGCAAAACTTCAGCTTGTATCCCGATCTGACCGTGCAGGAGAACCTGGAATTTTTTGCCGATATCAACGGCGTTCACAAAGAGCACAAGCGTACTCGTATCGATGAGATGCTGGAGTTTATTCATCTGTCCGATTTCAGGGGTCGCAAGGCCGGGTATCTTTCCGGTGGGATGAAGAAAAAGCTGGCCCTTGCGTGCGCGCTGGCGCATGATCCCAAGGTGCTGCTGTTGGATGAACCCTCCACCGGGGTGGATCCGGTTTCACGGCGCGAACTGTGGCTGCTGCTTTCGAGTGTGGTCCAGAACGGCGTCGCCGTGCTGGTGAGCACCCCTTATATGGATGAGGCAGAACGCTGCCATGAGGTGGGAATTCTGTATGACGGGCATTTGCTCGCCTCCGGAAAACCGGAGACCCTCATTGGTCAACTGCCGTTCCGGGTGGTAGAGGTGAAAGCCCGCCCGCGGAAAGCCATCCGTCAGATTGTGGGCAGCCTGGAAGGGGTGATCACCTGGCGACCGGTGGGAGATCGGCTGCGCCTGGCGGTGGCGAATACCACCGGGGCCGTAGAGCGCGTGATCGCCAACCTGGAAGCGCAGATCCGCGAACAATCACTGGAGGTGCGTTTGCTGCGCGAAGCCAAAGGCACCATGGAAGATGTCTTTGTCCACATGATCGAACAGCGGCAGGCGCTTCCATGATCGAGTACACCAATGCGGTTGAAACCCATCAACTGGCCCGCACGTTTGGACATTTCTCAGCGGTGCAGGGAGTTGACTTTTACATCCCCAAGGGCGAGATCTTCGGTTTGCTGGGACCCAACGGGGCCGGTAAAACCACCATCATCCGCATGTTGTGCGGCATTTTGAAACCCAGCGGCGGCACCGCAACTGTACTGGGATATGACGTAATGCGCGATCCGGAGCAAATCAAAAAACGCATCGGCTATATGTCGCAAAAGTTTTCGTTGTACAACGATCTGACCCCGCGCGAAAATCTGATGTTTTATGCCTCCGTGTATTCGGTGCCGGCCGAAAAACGCGCTCAAACCGTTGACCGGCTGATCGACATGGCCGGGCTGAAAGATTATCAAACCCAGCGCACCGGACAGATCTCCGGGGCGTGGCGGCAGCGGCTGGCGCTGGCCTGTGCTATTGTGCATCACCCGCCCATGCTGTTTCTGGATGAGCCGACCGCGGGCGTGGATCCGATCTCACGGCGCGAATTCTGGAACATGGTGTATGAAATGGCGGGCGAGGGGGTGAGCGTGCTGGCCACCACGCACTACATGGATGAGGCGGAGTACTGCAACACCATCGGCATGATGTACCAGGGCAAGTTGATTGCACTGGCCAGCCCCGATACTTTGCGCGATCAACTGCCGGGCGTGCTGTTCAACATTGAATGTGACCGGCCCCTGGACGCCGAGGCCGCTTTGGACGGCCAGCCGGGTGTGCTGGATGCTTCGGTGCACGGGGTGCAGTTGCATGTGCTGGTGAATTCGCTCGAGGATCAGCCCCGTGTGATGGAGCGGCTGGTTGAGCAGAACATCCATGTGAACCGCATGGATGTGAGCCAGCCTTCACTGGAAGACGTATTCATTTACCTGATCGAGCAGCGCCGCCTTAAGGTGTCTGCCGGCGGAAACAAAGCGCTGGAGGAGTAGGCCTATGGAACGCTTATTGACCATCATGAAAAAGGAGATGTACCACATCTGGCGCGATCCGCGGACGCTGGGCCTGATTTTAGCCCTGCCGGCGCTGCTGCTGATTCTGCTGGGATACGGCATCTCGGCCGAACGGAACGAAATTCCCATCGCGGTGGCGGATTTCTCTCGAACGGATGACAGCCGTGCATTCATCCAGAAATTTATCGCCAGCAATGACTTTGAGCTGGTGTATGACGCCCTGGGTGAAGATGAACTGGTCAGCCTGATCGACCAGGACAAGGCGGATGTAGGGATCCTCATTCCCGAAGATTTCGGGCGCAACCTGAACACCGGCGAGACCGCCAGGGTGCAGTTCTACATCAACGGATCCACCGATCCCACCGATGTGCAGACCATCCAGTTGAAAATCAACGCCATCGCGTCCAATCTGTCGCAGCAGATCCTGATCGACCAGTTTACCCGAAACCCGGTGGCATCCGGCATCACCTTCCCGATCGAATCGTTTTCCATCACCCTGTACAACCCCAATGGCGATGCCAAAAAGTACATGATCCCCGGCTTGATCCCGGTCATTTTGCAGGTGCAAACCCTTCTGCTCACAGCCCTGGCCATCGTACGCGAGCGGGAGCAGGGCACCATGGAGCAGTTGATCGTCACCCCCATCCGTTCCTGGGAGCTGATGCTGGGTAAGATCATCCCGTATTTGCTGGTGAGCGTGTTTAACCTGTTTGTGCTGCTCTTTCTGGGCAAGCTGCTGTTTGGGGTGGAGGTGGCCGGTAATTACTGGGAACTGGTAGGGCTCAGCATCGTGTTCATTCTTGGATCTTTGGGGATGGGCGTGCTGGTGTCCAACCTGTCGCAAACGCAGATGCAGGCCATATACCTTTCGGTATTCATTATTCTGATCCCGGCCATCATCCTGTCAGGCATGATCTTCCCGCGTGACAATATGCCCCTGGTGACATTTTTGTACAGCGAGCTTCTGCCGGTCACACATTATCTTGAAATTGTACGCGCCATCATGGTACGCGGGGTATCCGGCGCCGTGCTGCTCAATACATCCATCATCCCGTTGATCGTTCTGAGCATTGTCTATTTCACCGCCAGCGTTCTGGCGTTTCGCAAGCGACTGTAATTTTTATATCTTTGTTGGAGGCGGTCATGAAAAAATCAAGAATAATCCTCAGTCTGTTGGTGATTGCAGTATTTTTGCTGTCGGCCTGTGAACCGGTGAAAGACACCGGCAACGGTTCGATTGAAGCATCGGGTACCATCTCGGCTGTGGAGGTAAACGTTGTCCCTGAACTGAGCGGCAGGGTGATGGAAGTGCCGGTAAAGGAAGGCGATGCGGTACAGGCCGGCGATGTGCTTTTCCGGCTGGATGACGAACTGCTGCAGGCTCAATACCGCCAGGCGGAGGCCGCCGTACAGACGGCCCAGGCAGCGGTCAACAGTGCTCAGGTTCAGCAGCGGGCAGCCGAGCTGCAGGCCGACAGCGCACGTCAGTCGGCGCGTGTGCAAACCGCCCAGGCTCAGGCTGAAATGTCCGGCAGACAAACCTCTACAGTTCAACAACCCGAAGAATTTGAGCAGCCGGACTGGTATTTCGATAAAAACGAGAAAATCGATTCCGCACAGGCAGCGGTGGATTCAGCCCAGAGTACGCTGGATGCCCGCCTGGCTGATCTGGAAAAAGAACTCAGCAATGCCAGTAACCAGGATTTTGTCGATACCGAGAAACGCCTGGGATCGGCTCAAATGACGTTTCTGGCCGCGCAGCAGACCCTCGACCAGGTGGAGCAGATGACCACGGATGACAAAGAGTATCTCACCACTGAAGCCGAGAAAGCGCTTGATTCAGCCCGGGCGGAACTGGAAGCCCGTCAGCTTGAGTACGACCGAATGCTCACCACCACGGCCGCTGAAGATGTACTGGAGGCGCGCGCTCGCGTGTCGACGGCTCGTATGATGCTGGATAACAGCCAGGCGACCTATGATTCCTTGCGGGTTGGCGAGGATGCCCCCATGATCGATGCCGCTGATCTGGCGGTTGAGCAGGCTGCCGCGGTGGTGGCGCAGGCCGAGGCCGGTCTGGCCCAGGCGCAGGCTGCGCTGGATTTGTTGCAATTGCAGCTTGATAAAGCGGTGGTGACCGCTCCGATTTCCGGCACACTGATTTCGGTGAACGTGGATCAGGGAGAAATGGTGGCAGCCGGCAGCCTGGTGATGGTGATGGCACAATTGGATCAGGTGACCCTGACCGTGTATATCCCCGAAGACCAGTACGGCCGCATTAGCCTGGGGCAGACTGCCACGGTGACGGTCGATTCATTCCCCAATCGCACGTTTGACGGTACGGTGCGGTATATCGCCGATGAAGCGGAATACACGCCGCGCAACGTGCAGACCAGTGAAGGCCGCAAGACTACCGTGTACGCGGTGGAGGTGTTACTCGAGAACACCGATGGCAGCCTGAAACCAGGCATGTCTGCGGATGTGACGCTGGATTAGGAAAAATTACCGGTATTTATCGATGCGGGCGGGCAGCTATGCCCGCCCTTTTTTACGTCGCCAAACCGGTTCCAGATAGAGAAACGATAATGCAGGTCTTCGGGCGGATTTCTCTGCGTCCGGCTCTGCCGGACGCGACGAAATGACAAAATGGGGCAATGTCACGCCAAGGTGACCCATCTTGTACACCACTCCCCGTGTTGTCATCCCGAGCGGGCGTCCGCGCCCCAGTGAGGGATCGGCTATGGGCCAGTGAGACAAATTACTATGATCTGGAAAGGATAGCATTTGATTACCAAGAGAACGGTGAAACAGGCGGTTGTCCGATTTCTCGACGTTCGGCTCCATCGAACGCGACGAAATGACAGAATAGAGCGATGCCGCGCCAGAAGTGACCTGCCTGTGCACCACCCCCGTGTTGTCATCCCGAGCGGCGTCCTCGCCCGGCGAGGGATCGGCTGTGGGGCAGTTAAACGAATTACTGTGATCTGGAGAGGATAGCATTAAATTATCCTTGTAATCGTTTACATTCGCTTCTCAATCCACTATAATTTTGGTTAAGCATTTTCAAAATCAACACAACTTCCCTGGAGGAAAGATGAACCTTGAATTCAACGGATTGGGAACCAACCTGGGCAACCTGGCCCGCCTTTCCAATGCTGAATCACGCTCCATCAGCCCCGAGAACTTTACCGGCGATAAAGGCAAAGGCGGTATGGCGGTGGAGGGCACCGGCGCAAATGTAGCCCGCGAATTGGGGCAGGGCTGGAAGGTTTCGCCCAGCATTCACTTGCCGCCGCAGCAAACCGTCACCCTGGCCGATATCCAGGGCCCTGGCGCCATCACGCACATCTGGCTGACCGTCTTTCCGGATTTCTGGCGCGGGCTGATCCTGCGCATGTACTGGGATGATGAGCAGGAGCCCTCGGTGGAGGTGCCTCTGGGTGACTTTTTCTGCAACGGCTGGTGCGAGCGCTCCAACGTCAGCTCGCTGCCGGTGGCGGTCAACCCGGCTGGCGGTTTCAACAGCTACTGGCAGATGCCTTTCCGCAAGCACGCCCGCATCACCGTCGAGAACCTGCTCACCAAAGAAATTCCCGGTTTCTATTACAGCATCGATTACACCCTCACCGGTGTGCCCGAAGACATGGGTTATTTCCATGCTCAATGGCGCCGGTCCAACCCGCTGCCCTACAAACAGGTACATACTTTGCTGGAAGGGGTACGCGGCCAGGGACAGTATGTGGGCACTTACATTGCCTGGGGTGTTCACAACCGCGGTTGGTGGGGTGAAGGCGAGATCAAGTTTTACATTGACGGCGATCAGGACTGGCCCACCATCTGCGGCACCGGCACCGAGGATTACTTCGGCGGAGCGTGGAATTTTGAGCAGCCCAAAGGCCAGTACGGGTCGTATTCCACCCCGTTTTTGGGCCTGTCGCAAATCATCACACCGGATGGTCTGTACAAGAGCCAGCAGCGCTTTGGTATGTACCGCTGGCACATCCCGGATCCCATCCGCTTCAAAAAGGATCTGAAGGTCACCATTCAGGCACTGGGATGGGCCAATCGCTCGTGGGACGAGCCGCGTTACCTGCCCCTGCAGGATGATATCGCTTCCACATCGTTCTGGTATCAGTCCGAGCCGCATGCTCCTTTTGGCCGCGCCATCGGGATTGCGGATGTGGAAGTCATATAACGAGAATTCTATCCTCCCCTGTTTCCCCGCCCTTCACCGGGCGGGGAATTTTTAACACACCGTCTATCAGCAGGAAGTTACCAAACGGCATGCTAATTCATTATCGGGAATAGATCATGTATGGGAGACGATCCCATCCTGTCATCTCGCAGGGAAAGCGGACGTTTATCCGCTTTCCCGAAGAGATCCGCCCGAGGGTGAATCAAAACAGTTCCAGATATGTAAGCATTAAAAAGCAGCCTCCGGGCGGATTTCTCCGAGTCAGGCAACCTTGGGTTGCCTGACTCGGAGAAATGACACAATAGAATCAGAGCAGCGCCGGTGGTGTGCCCCTCCACCCAACCTACGCCGGCCTTCATGCCAAATTCATATTGGCATCAATCGAGTACAATTTACCCATCCGACTGCCTGCATTCTGACACTGCCAAAATTTGACAGTTTATGTATAATTAGCCCATTATCTATTCATCGAACAATACCTGTAAATCAGTTTACAGTTTAAGGAGAGAAGCATGGAACCCATCTTAAAGGAAATCTATGACGGTATCATCGATGCAGACCAGGACCTGGTCAAAGCGAAAGTGGCGGATGCCCTTGCGCAGGGTCTGGATGCGGGCACCATTCTGAATGAAGGGATGGTACCGGCGATGACCGAGGTGGGCCGGCTCTTTGAAGAAGGCGAATATTTCGTCCCGGAAATGCTGATCTGCGCCCGCGCCATGCAGGCCGGATTGTCAGTTCTCAAACCTGCCATGATTGCCGCCAAGTTGAAATCGGTCGGCAAGGTAGTGGCTGGCACCGTCAAGGGCGATATGCATGATATTGGCAAAAACCTGGTATGCATGATGCTCGAAGGCGCCGCGTTTGAAATCTATGATCTGGGCTCGGATGTATCTCCGCAAGCTTTTGTGGAGAAGGTCAAAGAGGTGGATGCCGATTTTATCGCCATGTCTGCCCTGCTGACCACCACCATGCCCAACATGAAAGCCACCATCGAGGCGCTGAAAGAAGCTGGTCTGCGCGACAAAGTGAAGGTGTTGGTGGGCGGCGCTCCGCTGACCCAGAAATACTGTGACGATATCGGCGCGGATGGCTATGCTGCCGATGCCAGCCGGGCTGTAGCGGTGGCAAAATCTCTGCTTGGGTAAATCGATCAGGCTGGCGGTGAGTTAATGACAAAACAAAGCTTTTTGGAACGCATTCAATGCGAGCAGGTGCTGGTTTCCGACGGCGCCACCGGGACCAATTTGCAGCAGCGCGGTCTGGCTGCCGGGAAATCCGGCGAGTACTGGGTGATTGAAAATCCTGATCAGATCGTGCGCCTGCATCGTGATTTCATCGCCGCCGGGTCTGATGTGATCCTGTCCTGCACCTTTGGCGCCAGTTCCATCATGCTCTCCAAAGAGGGCTGGTCAGACCGGGCTGTTGAGGTCAACCGCAAGGCGGTGGAACTGGCCCGCAAAGCCGTGCAGGGCACCGATGTACTGGTTGGCGGCTCGATTGGTCCCACCGGCCAGATGCTCAAACCGCTGGGCACACTGGAAGAGGAGGATTGCTACAACAGTTTCCTTCAACAGGCCAAAGCATTGGCGGAAACCGGTGTGGATCTGCTGGTGGTTGAAACCCAGTTCGATCTGGGTGAAGCGACTCTGGCAGTGAAAGCAGCCCGCGCTGCGGCGCCTGGCGTGCCGCTGGTGTGCTCGTTCAGCTATGACCGCGGAAAACGCACCATGATGGGCGTGAAACCTTCCCAGATGGCGCAGACGTTCAATGATCAGGTGGATGTGCTTGGCATCAACTGCGGACGCAGCCTGGAAGAAAACATGCAGGCACTGGCCGAACTGCGCAGCGCAACCACGCTGCCCATCTGGTTCAAACCCAACGCCGGTCTGCCGCAGGTGGATTCGGAAGGCTGCACCACCTTCAGCGTATCACCGGAAGAAATGGGTGCACAGGCGTCTGCCTGGGTGGCAGCCGGAGCCAGTATTGTGGGGGGCTGTTGTGGGAACAGCCCGGAACATATACATCAAATTGCCCTGACTGTGAAGTAAGTACTGTAGCGCCCGGTTTGGATCCGTCGCATCCCCGTCGATTACCCCGCAAAACCGCCGGATTGAACTGTCTGAACAGTTCATCTCCCATCCAAACCTTCCCGCGGGGATGAGCGAAGGACATGAGTTGGATTAATCGTCTGTTAGCAAAATTACATTTCAATACCATCCGTAAACAGCTTCTGCTCATTTTTGTGCTGATCACATTTTTGCCGATACTGTCAGCCAGTATTGGCAGTTTTATTGTTGGGTATTCCAACGGCAAACAGACCGTGGTGGATCAGCTTGAGTCGTTGCTGCTGCTCAAGGAGCAGAAAATTTCAGGCTGGTACGATAACATGGTGCGCGAACTTTCGGATGCGCTTGACCAGGAATACATTTATGACCGTATCGCCGTGGTTCTCGATCTGACAAATGAGAATTACTATCTGGAGTATTACTTCAAGTCGGTCCGTTATCGCATGCAGCGGTTCCTGCTCAATGCACAGTATTTTTCCGAGATCTCGCTGCTGGATCTGGATGGTGATGTGGTGCTTTCCACCAATGTCGATCAGGAAGGAATGAACTATGCTGACACGACATTTTTCACCAGCGGTCTGAACGGAAGAACCATCCAGTTCACCACCCTGCCGGATGATCCTTCCACCATGATTGTCATGACCGTATTGCCGGTTCAAAATGACCAGGGCCAGGTGATCGGGTTGTTTGCCGGCAAAGCCAATATGGACAAGCTGCACGAGATCGTGGTGAATTCGCTGGGGTTGGGGCGCACCGGAAAAGCATTTTTGTCGAATCAATATGGTATTCTGGTTTCGACAACCGACCGAGCAGTTCAGCAGCCAGATCAATTATCTGTCAAGCAGTTTGAGATTATTCAGCAGCAACGCAGCGGGATCAGCTATTACAACGATGAACGCGGTGTTCGGGTGGTAGGCGCTTATGTATGGCTGCCCCGGATTGCATCCACCCTGTTTATTGAAAAGGACCTCACAGAGGTTTTTGGGGTGATTCTGGAGACCATGAAGGTGAACCTGGTGGTGATGATGATCGCCGTGGTCATCGCTGTCATCGCTTCCCTGCTGATCACCCGCCGTATCGCCGACCCCATCATGGAGCTGTCGGAACGCGCCGACGGTATTGCACGCGGCGATTGGAGCCCGATTTCACACACCGACCGGCGTGATGAGTTGGGGGTGCTGGCACGCGCGCTCGACAGTATGATGCAGCAACTGCGCGAACTGATTACCAATCTGGAACTGCGCATCCAGCGGCGTACACAGCAGCTTCAGGATGCCAATCAGGCTCTGCTGGAGGCCAATCAAGCCATCCACCGCCGGGCTCTCCAGCTTGAAACCAGCGCCAGCATCAGCCGTGAAATCACCTCTATTCTGGAGCCGGATGAATTGTTCCAGCGTGTCACCCAGCAGATCCGTGTGACGTTTGGGTTCAATGCCGTCAACATCTTCCTGACTGATCCCCAGCGTTGCCGCTTGATTTTGATTGCCAACAGCTATGATATTACCGATAAACCGCGCAGTCTTGATATCCCAATTGACAGCACCAGCCTTAACGGTTGGGCTGCCATGCGCAACGAACCGATCCTGGCCAATGATGTAACCCAAATACCCATGTTCCAGTTCGACGAGATGCTGCCGGATATCAAAGCCGAGCTGGTGATTCCGCTGCGGATTGCCGGCCGATTGCTCGGCACGCTGGACATGGAAACCTTCAACCAGAATGCTTTCATCTCTGAAGATCTGCCAGTTTTCCAGGCGCTGGGTGATCAAATCGCCATTGCCATTGAGAACTCCCGCCTGTACGAGAACAACAAAAAACTGGCCGTCCTCGAGGAAAGAAACCGCCTGGCACGCGAACTGCATGATTCGGTGATCCAGTCGCTTTACAGCCTGACGCTTCTGGAGGGCGGCTGGAAACGGTTTTCAGCCGAAGAAAAGGCCGCTTCATCCGATGAGTTTATGGATGAGTTCAGCGAGATCGCCCGCCGGGCACTTAAGGAGATGCGTCTGCTGGTTTATAATTTACGACCACCGGTGTTGGAACAGGAGGGGCTGGTGGTGGCCCTGCATGCCCGCCTGGACGCCGTCGAAAAACGGGCTGGTATAGAAGCCCGCTTGCTGGCGGATGATCTTTCCAACCTGGATATGTCTACCCAGGAAGGCATATACCGGATTGCACAGGAGTCCCTGAATAATACACTCAAACACGCCGATGCCAGCCATGTGATCCTTCAGTTGTCCATCCAGGAAAAAACTTTTTTGATGACGCTTCAGGATGACGGCAAGGGTATTCAGCCAGATTCACTGTTGTACCAACGAGGTATGGGGTTAACCAGCATGCGCGAGCGTGCTGAAAAAATGGGAGGAGTACTGGACATCCTCTCATCACCCGGAAAAGGCACCACCATTACCCTGCGCGTTCCCTTGGGTTGCGAAAACCCTTCTGTTTATCAAGTTGGAGAAAAGACATGACCAATCAGGAACAACCGACCATTCGAATTTTGATCGCTGACGACCACGCTATTGTGCGCAAAGGTCTGCGTACGCTGATCACCCATGAGCCCGGGTTGGAATTGGTGGCCGAAGCTGCGAATGGTCTGGAAGCGATTACGCTTGCCCGTCAGTTTTTGCCTGATGTGATCCTGATGGATCTTGTGATGGCAAAAATGGATGGAATTACCGCCATTAAGGTGATCAAAGGTGAATTTCCAGATGCACATATTCTGGTATTGACCAGTTTTGCTGAAGATGACAAAGTGTTTCCGGCCATCAAATCTGGCGCGCTGGGGTACCTGTTGAAAGATTCCACCCCTGAGCAGTTAATCGAGGCCATCCGCGATGTTTATCGCGGCGAACCTTCGCTGCCGCCGCGCATCGCCATCAAGATGATGGAAGAGCTGAACCGCCCGCCCGATTTGCCGCCCACCGAATCACCGCTCACCACCCGCGAGATGGAAGTGCTGCGCCTGGTGGCTCAAGGCCTGGATGATGAAGAAATTGCCGCCAAACTGGTCATCAGCAAGTGGACGGTGCGCACCCACATCCGCAACATTCTGAACAAGCTGCACCTGGCCAACCGGTTACAGGCCGCGCTGTACGCCCTGCGCGAAAAACTGGCTGATCTGTAACGCATAACCGACCATTGCTCTGATTCAGTAAAACATACCTCATTTGAGGTATGTTTTTATTTTTGAACACAAAATGTCTAGACAAAGCATATTGGCAATTGTAATTCGACCTGGTCTGATGTTTAATGCAACAAATCAATTCACGCAATTAATAAAAGAGAAAAGGTGGATTATGAGTAGAAAATGGATTTTCCTTGTGATGGGAATGATATTATCTCTTTCCCTGCTGATGGCGGCTTGCCAACCCGCCGCCACCCAGGCGCCTCAACCGGCCGCCGAGGCAACTGAAGCTGTCGAAGAAGCGCCGGCAGAACAAGTGGTTACGGAAGCCCCCGCTGATAAAATTGGCGGAACGCTCCGTTTTGCCCAATATGGTGACCCGGATACTTTGGATGCCCATCTGACCAGTCTGCTGGTATCAACCAATGTTTTACAATTTGTGGGCGCTGCTTTGATCAGTCTGGACCCGGATGCCAATGTGGTACCCTGGCTGGCAAAATCGTGGGAGGTTTCCGAAGACGGCCTGGTATGGACCTTCCATTTACGCGATGATGTCAAATTTTCCAACGGTTACCCGCTGACTGCCAAAGATTTTGAGTTCACTTACCGGCGCGCCATCAACCCTGAAACCGCTTCTCCGGTTACATCGGGCAACCTGGGACCTACCACCATGGATTCATTTGTGGCAGTGGATGACTATACCTTTCAAATCACTCTGTCCGAACCGTATTATCCGCTCCTTATTCGGCTGGCCGACCCGTCTTTTATGATGGTCTATTCCGAAAAAGCCTTCAATGAGATGGGCGCCGATGCCTGGGCTTTAAACCCCATTAGCTGCGGACCGTATGTGGTCACTGACTGGCAGCGCGGCTCAAAGGTAGTGCTCACCCGCAACCCCGACTACAACTGGGGACCGCAGATTGAGGGAATGAATACCGGTGCATGGAATATCGAAACCATTGAAATTCTGGTCATTCCCGAGTACTCCACCATTCTGGCCGGGCTTGAAGCAGGTGAGATTGATTACTCACAGATCGAAACGAAAGATGTGGAGCTTTTACAGAACACAGGCAACGTCAATCTGCTTGAGGCCATGCAGCAGGGCCCCCGCCCATTCTTCCTCTTTAATGTTGCCAAACCTCCCTTTGATGACATCCGTGTTCGGAAGGCGTTTAACCTGGCGATCAACCGCGACGCTTATATCCAGCTTTTGGCGCAGGGCAAAGGTTATATTGAGTACGGGCCTCTGACCCCCAGCCAGATTGGCTACTGGGATGGTGTGGAGCAGATTGGCTACGGCTATGATCTGGATCAGGCAAAAGCGTTGATGCAGGAAGCCGGCTATACCTACGGCGCTGACGGTATGCTGATCACCCCTGACGGACAGCCGTTCGCCTTAACCGTTTACACGCTCTCACCCGAGACCTGGGTGAAAACGACCGAGATCACGGTTGAGCAACTTAAGGAACTGGGTGTAGCTTTGACGATCGAACAGGGCGAAGCCGGTCTTTTGATCCAGCGCACCATTGCCGGCGACTATGAATTCAGCGTAATGGGCAACACCGATCTGGAAGCCGATATGCTGTATATCTCATACCACTCTTCCATGGTGGGCGGCAATAACCTTTCGCAGGTGTCTGACCCTGAACTGGATGAGATCCTGCAGCATACCCGCTCAGAAACCGACCCGGCTGCGCGCCAGGAGTGGGTAAACCAGGCTCAGAAGATGATCGTTGAAAAAGCCTATATCCTGCCTTTGTACATTCCGGTGAATTACTATGCTTTGAACTCTCGTGTGCAGGGTTATACCTATTCATCCAAGATGAACGCACTGTATCTGCAGGACGCATATATCGTCGAATAACGAAAATTCATTTTAATCAGGGGATAGACCCAACCCCCTGACCCCTTCCCATAAGGAAGGGGATATTTTTCTAAGGCGCGGCTGTTTCTGCCAGGAAATTTTTGTTGCGAGGGATGAGCGCCTGTTTGCATAATATTGGCCGCCGCAGCGACGAAGCACTGCGGCGGCGGCTTTACCAATAAAAAACCTGTAAGCGTTCTTCCAAAAGCGGGGGAAGGGTCTATGCCCCCGGTTCGGCTCCATCCAGCAGGCGCCGTTCGCCGGTGAGAGAGCGCAGATGAGCAGCGTCCTGGCTGACCTCCAGCGTTCCGCAGTACTTTCCATTCTCGTCACGGATGGCGTAGTAGGCGATATGCACAAATTTGGGCCCCATCTGGATCCAGAACTCGGCCGAGTCACGTGTGCCGCTGCGGAAATCCTCCACAATCTGGGTCACGCGGTGCACGCTCTGCGGCGGGTGGCAGTTTTGCACCTTTCGGCCGATGATGGCAGGCGTGCGGGCGAAAATTCGCTCGCGGGTCTGCGAGAAATAGCGCACCTCGTCGTTTTCGTCCACAAAGGTCACGTCCACGGGCAGGTGAGTGAGCAGCAGATCGATCTGCTTGAGCGTGAGCTCGCCGGTGTTGAGCGGCAGTGCCTGGCCGTTTGGGTCGGGTTGGATCACGGGCACTGCTGCCTGGGGAACCGGTGTGGGAGCCACAAACTGTACCGCGGCGGGTTTCACCTCGGGTTTGGCTTGCGAGACAGGCGGCCACTGATTGCCGGGCTGCACCACAAAGTAGCCGATCTCGGCTTCCTGCCGGCGGGCTTCCAGCCATTCCGCCTCGCTCATCAGATTGAGCGATGTGGGGAAAAGGATTTTCTCCTCTTTATAAACCATATCGCGGATGGTTTGCTCCAGCGGGTTCAATATCAATTCGATATCGTCCAGTTGAGCCGCATCCACTTCCGGCTGCTGCGGCAGCGCCTTGAACAGTGATTTCCACAGGGCGCGGATCTGATCGTGAGTCTGCCACATCACCTGCGAGGGACCGTAGAAATCATGTTTTTCCATATAGGGAAAGAGGATATTCTCCTTGCGCGAGTAGTGGCGTTCGTAATCCAGCAGCGCTTCAGCCTGCCGGCACAGCATAGCCAGCGACTGCGCATCGCGGCGGGTCTTGAAGGCTTCAAAAGCGCGGCGCAGACCGGTGAGGGTTTGATCCACGGCGTTGTTTTCCAGCTTGAAGGTGTGCAGGGGATGCCCCGGGATGGTATCCGGGCTGCCGCCGCGTTCCAGCGCATCGCGCATGACGGCCACATGGACATCACACAAATTGTGGACCTCAGAGACGGGCATGCCCTCGCTGATCAGCATCTGTTCCACCTCGGCAATTTCCTCGGCGTTGATTTCGTCGGACAAGCCGGCAAATTCTGCTTTGACCTCATCGACCGATTTACCCTCATGAAGCTGACGCAGAATGCTTTTCAGGGTTTCCTTGCGACGCGTAACATTGTTGATGTACTCACTCATGGATCCATTCTCCTCTAAGAAGTTGTCTTTACGAACGTTTTTGTTCTGCCCCGGATCCCCAGCCGATTTCAAAATCACAGGTGATGGC
Organism: Anaerolineaceae bacterium; assembly: GCA_036825755.1. Taxonomy (GTDB): domain Bacteria; phylum Chloroflexota; class Anaerolineae; order Anaerolineales; family Anaerolineaceae; genus JAJFTV01. Next base: position 4,297 of record DAISXR010000006.1, on the reverse strand, counting down.
GGAGGAGGGGCACAGGGCTTCACAGTCGCTGCACCAGGTGCAGTTTTCCGGCGTTGAGAAGCGGGGACCGTCCGGGCTCATTTCCAACGCATGAGCAGGGCAAATTTCTACGCAGATACCGCAGGCGGTACACAGGCTCATGTCGATGGATGGAAGGCTCAGGTCGGTCATTGTTGGCTCCGTTTTCTTGATTGAGCATAGTGTACGGGATTAACAAGATAATATCTACGACATTTGTCGTATTTATAAACTAAAAAAATAGATGAATCTTTGATAGTAAGCGCACCAAACCGCAGAAATTAGCCAAAAATCAAAAAGTTTTCCACAGGACCCCTTAGGTGACCAAAAGGCCATGTGGAAAACTTTTGCGAAAATTGAAATAAGATTGCTTGAAAGATTACTGCTCGGCTTCAGCTTCCAGGGCGGCGCGGTCCAGCAGTTCAATGCGCCCCTGGCGGCGGCGTACCCAACCCGCTTCTTCAAACGAGCGCAGCGTGCGGCCCACCACATCGCGCACGGTACCCAGATGGGCGGCGATTTCGTCCTGTGTCCAGCGCGGGGATGTGCCGCCCGGGCCCGCCGGGGCAGGCGAGTCGGCCTGCTCGATCAAAAACCGCGCCAGGCGTCCGCGGATGGAGTGCAGCGAAAGCAGACCCACCAGCCCGGTCAGGGCGGACAGCTTACCGGCGAAATCACGCAGCAGCGCCAGGGCCAGATCAGGGCTTTGCTCAACGATGCTCAAAAACGGCTCGCGGGGTAAAAAGCGCGTTTCTACCGGGGTAAGGGCGCGAGCCGAGGCCGGGTTGGCGCCATCCGGCTGAAAAAGCGGCACTGTGTTCAGCGCTTCACCGGGATCCAGATTGGCCAGAATCTGTTCACGGCCTTCCGCGGAGGTGCGAAACACCTGCACACGCCCAGAGGTGATAAAGTGAGCGCCCGGGGCAGGATCGGTTTCCCACTGGATGATTTCACCCGCCTGGAAGGCGCGCTGAACGGTATGCCGGAGAATGCGCGCCAGTGTGGCATCCGATAGATCCGCGAACAGTTTGATCTGACGCAGAGGGTTTGTTGGGGAGGTCATACCCCGATTGTATATCAAAAAACAGACGGGTGCAGCCAGATCGACGGGCTTATTTCCAGGTCCACACCATCTCAAAGGCGCGCGTGCCATTGGAGAGGTTTTCGCCTGCCACCAGCCAGATGAACCCATCCTGTTGGGCTGCCCGCACCGAAACCTGCTCGCCAGGCTTTACCTCGCCGGCGTAGTTGATTTGCAGGGTATCCAGTTGCCGGTCTCTGTACCAGTCCAGCGGAAAACAATCGGCGGCCCACTCCACATAACGGGCGTTGTTGACATGCCCGATCAAATCCAGCGTGCTGTAACTTGCATCGACTTTGAAGCATTCTTTCATGCTATCCGGAAGGGTAATGCGGTCAATCTGCTCGTTCAGCGCCAGGCGGCCGGGGTTGGCGGGCAGGCGTTCCAGTATGGAGGCATCCGGTCTCACCAAAGAGCGCTTTTGCATATCCACCAGCAGCCAGGCTGAGGTGGCTGCTGCGATGGTTTCTCCCGCAGCGTCCAGCATCCGGAAATCACGCATGAAGAAGATCTTTTGCTGCAATCCGCGCGGCCAGGTTTTCAGGGTGAGCGGTTCATCCAGCGACGGCCGGCGGTTGATTTTTACCATCAACCGGGCCAGCAGCCAGGCAATCCCCTGGTTGAGCATGGCATGATAGCCTACTCCCAGGTGTTCGGCGTGGCAGGTGGCAGCCTGTTGAAAGGCCTGGAAGAAGCAGTGCGGTTTCCATAAACCGCGAAAATCGGTCTCATAAGGTTTGACCGAGGTGGTCTCGGTCCAGACAGGCAAAAGGGTCATGAAGGAAGGGTCTCTTTTCAGATAGTATCGGCGGCGCGGGGCTGCGTGTCGTCCGGGCTGCCGGTATCGGCAGTTCCCCGCGTTTCGTTGAGATAATTGTAAACCGTGTAACGGGTGACACCCAGGCGTCTGGCAATCAGGGGAGCAGCTTTCTTGATCTGAAAAACCCCGCGCTCATCCATCCGGCGCACCAGAGCAATCTTCTCGGCGCGGTTCATGCCGGCCACGGGTTTGCCGATCTCCTGCTCACTTTCATACAGAATGCTTTCCAGGATTTCATTGATATCATCCGAGAAACGCTCGGTGTACAGCTCGTCACTGGGCTGGCGCGTGATGCCGTGCAAAATGTGTTCGATGGTGCGGAAGGCGGTGATATCCAGGTTGATGGACAGGGATACCATGTTTTCACCTTTTTTGCTCCGGTAGACTACCGAGGTGGATTTGATCACCCGCCCATCCGGGGTGGTGGAAACGTAATTGACGATCTCCTGCCCGTGGTTATCGCGCAATTGCATCAGGCCCAGATCGGTCATGGAGCCGCCGATTTTGCGGTGGGTGAGGTCGCCCTCAATCCACACGATCGAGTGTTCCAGATCGGTCAGGTCGTGCACCACGGCTTCGCAGTTGGGGCCGAACAGATCGACCACCGCTCGGGCGACCGGCTTGAGTTGCTCAATGAGACGTTTTTTTTCATCGGCTGACATGCTCTTCTCCCGAATTTGATATGTAATTCATTATACAACATGGATCAACAAAATGTTTATCAGTTCAACAGATTGACAATCTATTGTGAAAATGTTACCATAAGGTAGAAGGTCGAGTTTTTCAATCCCAATCAGGAGAACCCATCGTGATTAAATATATTCCGGAACCATTCCGCATCAAAATGGTCGAACCCATCCGTCTGATCAGCCGCGAGGAACGCCTGGCGGCCATTCGTGAAGCCGGTTACAACCTGTTCAACGTCCGCGCCGAAGACGTTTTCATCGATCTGTTGACCGATTCAGGCACCTCGGCCATGAGCCAGGAGCAGTGGGGCGCCATCATGCAGGGTGATGAATCCTACGCCGGGGCGCGCTCTTACTATCGCCTGAAAGCGGTGATGGATGAGATCTTTGGGTTCAAATATTTTGTTCCCACCCATCAGGGGCGGGCAGCAGAGAACATCCTGGCCAATCTGATGGTCAAACCGGGCCAGTTCATCCCCTCCAACCAGCATTTTGATACCACCGAGGGCAACATCCGCGCCCGCGGCGGACGGCCGGTCAATCTGATCATCGATGATGCCTATGAACCCGCCAAACGGGTGGATTTCAAAGGCAACATGGATCTGAACAAGCTACGCCGGTTTATCGAAGAAACCGGAAAAGAGAACATCCCGCTGGGTATGATCACTATCACCAACAACGCCGGCGGCGGTCAGCCGGTCTCCATGCAGAACATCCGCGAGACGGCGGCGGTGTACCACGAATATGGCATTCCCTTCTTTATCGACGCGTGCCGGTTTGCGGAGAACGCTTACTTCATCAAGCTGCGCGAACCGGGCTACGCGGAAAAATCGCCGCTGGAAATTGCGCAGGAGATCTTCTCGTACGCTGACGGCGCCACCATGAGCGCCAAGAAGGACGCCATTGTCAACATCGGCGGGTTTATTGCCACCAACGACGCCGACCTGTTCCAGAACATCCGCAACGAGCTGATCCAGCGCGAAGGCTTTCCCACCTACGGCGGGCTGGCCGGGCGTGATCTGGACGCGATGGCGGTGGGTTTCAAAGAAGTGCTGCAGCCTGCTTACCTTGAGTACCGGCTGGCGCAAACCGCTTACCTGGGCGAAAAGCTGCTGAAGGTGGGCGTGCCGATTATCGAGCCGCCCGGCGCGCATGCCATCTACCTGGATGCCAAAACGCTGCTGCCGCACATCCCGCAGGCCGAACTGCCCGGGCAGGCGCTTTCCATCGCACTGTATGTTGAAGGCGGCATCCGCGGCGTTGAACTGGGCACCGTGGCGTTCGCGTATGTGGATCCCGAAACGGGCAAGGAAGTGTTCCCCAAACTGGATCTGGTGCGCCTGGCGCTGCCGCGACGGGTGTACACGCAGAGCCATCTGGATTATGTGGTGGATGTGCTGGCTGAGATCGCCGCAAACCCGAAGATGATCAGCGGGTATAAAATTGTGTACCAGCCGCCTTTGATGCGTCACTTCACAGCGCGTTTTGAGCCGCTGCGACAGGGTTGACTGAGGTTTGCAACGGGCAGTTGGATAACTTATAGATCCGAAACGACGGATTTGATCGGAATTAACGATTGATGTTTTTGGTAGGGGAGGTTCATGAACCTCCCCCTACTTTCTGTTTATTCCAGAGAGGGGAATTTAACTGCCGACAATCAAAATCGTTATTGACCTGATTGCCTGTTCATTT
>DAISXR010000005.1:60010-67002 GCA_036825755.1 Anaerolineaceae bacterium | reverse complement strand
TTTGATTTATACCTCCCGGCGCATGCTGGGATCCATAATTTCCCTGAGCGCATCTCCGATTAAGTTCACTGAAAGTACAATCATCATAATTGCCAATCCGGGGAAGGTTGCCATCCACCAGCATTGCCGTAAGAAGGTACGCGCTTCAGATAACATCGCCCCCCATTCTGGTGTTGGTGGTTGTGCTCCCAAACCCAGAAAACTTAACCCTGCGGCTGAGAGAATTGCAGTGCCCACATTAACCGTGGAGATGACAATAACCGGGGCGATCATATTTGGGACAATATGGCGATACATGATCATGGTGTTTCTGACACCCACACATCGCGCAGCCTCAATATATTCGTTGTTTTTTACCTTGAGAACACTTCCTCGAGCGGTGCGAGTGTAAGTTGGAATGGTTGAAATCCCAACCGCAATCATCACATTGACCAGGCTGGGTCCAAGAATTGCGATAATCGATATTGCCAGTAATGTTCCTGGAAATGCCAGCATGATATCGGTGATGCGCATGATAATGTTATCAACCGTACCCCCATAAAATCCTGCTAAAACACCAAAAAACGTCCCTGTGACCAATGCAATCGCAACAGCCACCAGACCAACGGTCAACGAAATACGTGACCCAAAGATAACGCGACTGAAGATATCACGGCCCAGGTTATCAGTGCCAAAGTAATGTTGTGATGAAGGTGGTGACTTGGTTTGATCACGAAACAGCTCCAAAGGATCGTAAGGCGCTGCACCTTCAGCAAAGATAGCCAACAGGATAAAAATCAGGACGATTACAAATCCAATCACCATCCCCGGATAAAGCCGAACGATCCGGTTGATACGTTGCTTGATGGTTGCCCTTTTCTTAATCGGGTTTGCCAGAGCGATCGAAAGATCAGTCATATCGAATCCTCGGATCAAATACTGCGTAAGTTAAATCGGTTAATAAATTGACGAAAACATAGATCAACGCAATAAGCAATATAGTCCCCTGAACTTGAGGAAAGTCCCTGGACATGATTGCCTTTACAGTAAATCTTCCAAGCCCCGGCCTGGCGAAAACTGTTTCAGTTATAAACGCGCCCGAAAGCAGTCCGCCAAATTGAAGGCCAATAATGGTGATCACAGGAATAAACGCGTTCTTGAGGGCATGCCGGATCAGAATGATAAATTCTTTCAGCCCTTTTGAACGAGCTGTGCGAATGTAATCTCGTCCCAATTCTTCCAGAACGCTGGAGCGAGTCATACGGGTGATAACAGCCATGGCTGGCAAACCTAAAGTGACGGCTGGTAAAACCAGACCTTTTATCCCTTCAGCTTTTATTGGAAAAATTCCAAGGGTTAGCGAGAAGACTAAGATGAAGATCAAGCCCGACCAAAACACAGGCATGGACAAGCCGATCAATGAGACAGTCGTAATCACCGTTTGCAACCCCGGTTGTTTTACAACCGCAGCCAGGATACCCAGGAATAATCCACCAAGGACTGCAACCAATTCTGCAGCGATTGTGAGTTGTATGGTGCTGGGAACCATTTCCGCAATTTCATCAATCACCGGTCTTCGGCTTCGGATAGAGGTACCCAGATCGCCCTGAAGCACATCTGAAAACCAGCTAAAAAACTGGACCACTGGGGGTCGGTCCAGGCCCAATTCATGCCGAAGTCTTTCAATATCTTCAGCAGTGGCTCCACGGTCCCCAAGCATAAGGACCACCGGATCACCGGGAGTCAGATATACCATGGAAAACGTTAATACTGCTACACCCAATAAGACCGGTATCGTTTGAAGCAGTCTTTTTAAAATGTATTTTGTCATCTTTTTACCAGTTTGAGAATGAACAAAAAACGGTGGTCAGGGTCGAGCAATATTTTCGGCCCTGACCATACTCAGGTTACTCCATACTCCTGCGAACAGGACTGTTCAGATGTCAGATCCGGTTATTTTTCAAGATAGGTATCGTTAAGGATCAGGTAGGCGTCAGGATGCATGGTTGTGTCTTTTACCCAAGGTTGAAGCGCCTCATAATAAGTATTATTGTAAATTGGCACCCATAGATAGTTATCAATGACAAATTTCTGCATTTCAATCAGCAGTGCCTGCCGTTCATTCCAATCAGTCATCACCAGCGAATCTTCAATCATCTTGTCAAATTCAGGACTGTTAAAATGACTGTGAGCCAGGCCTGTTCCGATATTCTTGGAATGGAACCACAGGTCAAAAATACCGGGTGTCAGGTAGGTGTATCCCATTACATCAACGGAATGTTCCCCAGCCATTAGTTTTTCGAGAAGGGTACCAAACTCAAAGGATTGAATCTCCATCGTGATGCCGAGGGATGCCAGATCAGCCTGGATTAGTTGAAGTGAGGCGGTCCATGTATCAATTGGCGCCGTATAGATTGTAAATACAAACGGCTGGCCGTCCTTTTCTCTTATGCCGCTGCTTTCATTCAAAGTCCAACCGGCTTCGTCAAGTAACGAAGCTGCCTTTTCGGGATCATACCCGGGGGCATAGCTTTCGATGCCATCCCAATACCCTCTGATAGTTGGCGGCAATGGTCCGTAAGCCACCTTACCAAAACCCTCCAAAGCAATATCGACTACTGACTGCTTGTTGACTGCATAATTGAACGCTTCACGGACTTTAATATCATCGAAAGGCGGTTTCAGAACGTTGAATTCCATGAATAAACCAACACCTTTACGATCATAAGTCAGGAATTGATATTCACCGGTGTCCATCATCCACTGGATATCTGCGGGAGCAAGTGACAGTGATTCAAGTTCGCCATTTTCAAATGCAGCCTGTGCGGTAGCGGATTCGGTGATGATGTTGTACACCACTTCATCCAGATATACCGGTCCCTGATGGACGAAGGAAGGTCCCCAATTGTAATCAGGATTTCTTACCAAAGTGATGGATGATGCGCTGATCCATTCTTTGAACATGAATGGACCGGTGCTAACGGGATTTCGGCCAATATCATCTCCAAACTTTTCCAATGCTGTTGGACTAAGTGGAAGCAAACGTCCGGCATCGGTTAAATTTTCTTCAAAATCAGCATTTGGCACCTTAAGTGTGATGCTAAATGTGTAGTCATCAATGATCTCAAATTTTTCCACTTCCCCTAACAGCGACCCAGCAATAGGTGACGCGGTTTCAGGTGCAATGGCACGCTCAAATGTTTTCACCATGGCTTCTGCATTAAAAGGCGTTCCATCATGGAATGTCACATCATCACGTAACACGAATGTCCATGTCAGGCCATCATCACTTACGCTCCACTCTTTTGCCAATCCAGGTAAATAATCATTGTTTAATCCTTTGTAAATTAAAGGATCGCCAATCAATCTTAAAACACCTGCAGAGGCAGCGGCCGAGCTTTTATGTGGATCCAGAGTATCCGGTTCTTCTGATAATTGCCGATGATATGAGCCCCCTTTAGCAATCTCTTCTGCTGGCGGCGTTTCTTCAGGAACTTCAGTTGCCACAGCTTCTTCAATCACAGGTGCTTCTGTAGCTTCTACAGCTTGAGCTGGTACATCTGTTGCTTCTTCAACAGCGGTTTCCTGAACCGGTGTTTCTGTGGGGGTGCAGGCGGTGAAAATAATTGAGATTACCAGCAGGCCTGCAAAAACTGAAAATAGGCACTTTTTCATTATTGTCTCCTGTATCATTACTCAGCATATGAGCTCGACGTAATCACAAACGATTGATGATTAACAATCAACAGACAAGATGATTTTTTCCTGGCACCTCCTTTCAGACGGCATTAAATAGCAATAGCCTTTCCAAGGGTTCCCAATAAATCGATTTTCAATTAATAAAAAGGGGTCTACTGAATATTATAACAGGCGAAACATTATATACAATATGCAACGCCCAAAAATTATGTAAACATCACATAGAAATATGACTGTTTAACGATTTTTGGGCGTCTTCCTTCACACTGATTTGATTTGATGAATCATTTTCAGATCTCTTATTACTCAGAGATTGAACTTATTCCAATTCCTGCCTTTCAAACACTGCCAGAGCTGCCAGCAGGCTGATGAGAATCAACGCCACTGCGGCTGCCAGCGAACCGGCGTTCCCGGCTGTTGCCGCGCCCGGATCCGCGATGGACGCGCCCAGGCTGGCAGCCCAGGCAGTCAACCCGCCGGGTAGCAACATACCCACATTGGGAATATTGCCCGATACCAGCAACAGCACCGACAACCCCAAAGCAATCCCCGCCGCTGAGCCAGTTGACTTGCCCAGCACACTGCCCAGCAGTGTGACCCCCACAAAGGTGAGCAGCCACACCAGCAGGATCAGATTGACCAGCGCAAACACACCCGCGTTTGGCGCGCCAAACAGGATGACGGTGTAATAGTAAGCGCCAAGCCCCGCGGCTGCGAAAGCGGCGATATAGACCACGCATTGGGCGGCGAACTTGGCATACAGAAAAGCCCAGCGCGGGAGCGGTTTGGTTAAGATCATCGCGGCGGTACCGCGTTCTTTCTCACCCACCACCGCCGTCATACCCAGCAGAATCGCCAGCATAAACCCGAACTGTGTCAGATTTTTGGTGTACTGTCCTATCGCATCGGCTATGCTCGGCTCCGGGATCAGGTTGGCGAACATTTCAGCGCCTTCCATACTGGAAATGATCTCCGGGGTATATTTGGCCAGCAACGGAGACCCCATGCCAAACAACAGGAACACCGCTCCAACCACCAGCACGCGCCGTGAGCGCCACTGCTGGCGCATCTCCTTCTGAAACGCCAGCCAGAAAACGCGTAATTCATGACCAAAACCTGCCCGTGCGTCAGGGTCTGTTTCAGCGGGCAGACGCACCGTACGGAACGCCCATACCGCCCCCGGGATTAAAAGGGCCGCCAATACGGCATAGGTCAGCAGGGTACTGTTCCACTCATACATCCCGTACACCGCCACCGCATCCGCCACCATATGGTAAAGAATGGCACCTACTACATACAGAGGCTTTTTAGTCTGAAACGCACGCAGTACCATCAATGACAGCAGTACATGGATGCTGATGGCCCATAACCGCTCAAAAAGGGGCAGAAACCCCGCCCAGGCAGAACCGGTGAACATCGCCAGTTGCGTCTGTAAAGCGCTCAACTGGTCCGGGGTCAGGTTGAGTGTGCTGAGATCCGTACCCTGCAGGCTCCACAACGAGCTGACCATAGCTGCAGTCTGCACACCGCCAAACACCATAGATTCAATTCCACCATGCCCCAGACCCATGAAAAGGCCGTGTTCGTCTTTACGCCATTTCTTCAGCAGCGCAAACCCGGCGGCGCGGGCCAGTTCCTCACACAGCCCGGCACTGGCACCTAAAATCAGCGCGGAGACTACCACATGCGATTTCATCTCCTCCTGTGTGCTCGGTAAAATCCCAATATCGGTCAGCCAGTTATTCAACGGCAAATGCACCACCTGCGAGGAGATGAAGGTGAGCATGCCCGCCAGAAACAGGAACCACGGCACCCGCACCCTGCGGCGGAAAATCACCGCCAGAATGACAGGAGCCAGAATCATCAAAATAATGGAGAGAACGTACACAAAGATGGCCACTTAATCACCGCCTGTCGAACTGACCTGAAGAAAGATTTCTTCCAATGTAGGGCGAACCCACTGCATCCGCTCCAGCACCACGCCGTGTTCCACCACCAAGGGCAGAACAGCTTGTTTGGCAGCCGGAATATCGTTGACCGTGATGCGCACAGAACTCGTTTCAACATTTACGGTTTCCACCCACGGCAGCAGCCTGATTTTCTGCAGAAATCCATCCAATGCCTCAGGTTTGGCGTTATCTACCTCCAGCAGAACCACATTAGCCTGGTAGCGCGAAATCAATTCAGCCTGGCTGGTTTCAAACAGCAGAACGCCCTCATGGATCACCCCTACCCAATCGCTGATGCGTTCCACATCCGCCAGAATATGGCTGGAGAGGAAAATGGTCGTCTGTCCACGCAGCGCGCTGAGCAGTTCTAGCACTTCATACCGTCCAGCCGGATCCAGTGAACTGGTGGGCTCATCCAGCAGCAAGACCGGTGGGCGGTGGATCAACGCCTGCGCGATACCCAGCCGCTGCAGCATACCGCCTGAAAACCCGCTGATCTGCCGCCGGGCTGCCTTTTGCAGCCCCACCTGCTGAAGGCACTCGGTAATGCGGTTTTTATGCTCACCCACGGGCACTTCAAACAACCCCAGCACATACGACAGGTATTCCTGCGCTGTCATCCAGCCATAAAAGGAGGCAGTCTGCGGCAGGTATCCGTATTGCCGGTGCGAGAGGTCGTGCCCGTTGGTGGTTTCCACCCCGTTGATCCAGGCATGCCCGCTGGTGGGATGCGCCAGCCCGGTGAGCAGGCGCATGGTAGTGGTCTTACCGGCGCCGTTGCGGCCCAAAAACCCAAAAATGATCCCCTGCGGGACGGAGAGATTCAGGTCGGTCAGCGCGTGTACCTCACCGTACTGTTTGGTCAGCCCTTCGCAGCGAATAGCCGGTTGGCTTTGTGACAACATGTTATTCTTCCTCACGCCCCAGCACAAAATACAGGATCGGCCCGATCAGGTTGACCAGGATGATCACGATCGCCCACACCCATTTGGGTCCGCGCGTCCGGGGCCGCTTGATGAGATCCAGGATGGCGAAGAGCATCAGCCCAAACTGAATGAGCAGGAGCGGGATCAGCAGGGGTAAATATTTCACCAGAGTATCCAGAATAGTGTCCATTTTCTATTTTTCCTTTCGTTCGACAGGGAATGTGATCACAGAAAAAAGCTGGCGCTGGCGTTGCGGAGTTTTCTCCTGTGCGCTCAGCCGGATGAGTTCCTGATTCAGCGTTGCACCCAGTTGATCCAAATCCTCTTGGGTGGCATAAAACATCATTTCGGTGAAACCCGTTCGATCGCCCAGCATATCCAAATCAATATCTTCGCTTACATAATCGCTGAAGCGTCTGAGCAGGTAAGAGAGGAAGGA
>DAISXR010000005.1:50186-59910 GCA_036825755.1 Anaerolineaceae bacterium | reverse complement strand
CAATATCTTCGCTTACATAATCGCTGAAGCGTCTGAGCAGGTAAGAGAGGAAGGACGCGAAATAGCGCTGGTGATCATCCCGGCCGTATTGGGAAAATTCATTCTCGGTCACCGTCAGTCGCTCGCCGGATGTGTAAACTTTTTCATCTATGCCTTTTACTTTGCGGGTCTCCACAATTTGCACCAGGCCGGCATCCAGCAGCGTTTTTAGATGCCGATAGATGGAGGAAACCGGGTACCCGCGCATTTCTTCAGCAATTTGCTGGGTGGTCAACTGCTTCCCCTGCAGTGTTTGCAGCAGACGATAGCGCAACGGATGCAAAATGAGATCAACTTCTTCTTTTGTCAAAATGTCCTCAATTGATTATATTATTATCATTATTGATAATAATAACGAAATATTGTAATTTGTCAAGAGGGGAGACTGGTCGTGGAAATCAGCTCTGTATTATAATTATTCCATGATCGAGCTGAGCATCCCCGGTTGCGGTATCCTGCAACTGAACCACCTGGTATGCGATGTAAACGGCACACTGGCGATTGACGGCGAATTGATCATGGGGGTAGTAAAAAGTCTTTCAAAGCTGCGTGACAGATTATCACTGCACCTGCTGACCGCAGATACCTATCACCGGCAGGATGAGATCGACAGGGCGCTTAACATTCAATCGGTTCGGCTGGGTCCCGGTCAGGGCGCTGAAGAAAAGGCCGCCTACATTCGCCGTCTGGGAGCCGCGCAGGTGGTGGCGATCGGCCAGGGTGCGAATGATGCTGAGATGCTGCGAGAAGCCGGTCTGGGGATCTGTGTTCTGTCATCGGAGGGTACCAGTACCGCGGCTTTGCTCGCCGCCGATCTGGTTACCCCGGATATTCTAACCGCGCTGGATCTGCTCGAGAAACCATTAAGGATTGTTGCCACACTCAGAAAATGACCGTACCACGGAGAAAACCATCTTCACGCCGGGATGAACCCGCCCATGCGTCTGCCCAACGCCGCAGACGCAAACGGATTCCGCTGTACGGGGGCCTGGAAGACCGTGATGTGTATCTGGGGAATCTGGCGCACACCGCCGTACCCACCACCGATTTCTTTACATTCTCATTGCTCAGCGGCGTCTTACTTTCAGCCGCGCTCTTTCTGGATGCAGGTGCCGTTAATGCCCGCGCCATCTTTGTACTGGCGGCACTGGCAGCACCATTCCTGGCCCCGCTGATCGGTCTTTCACTGGCAGCGGTTTCAGGTTCGCTGAGGTTTTTCTTTCACTCGCTGGGCGGTCTGCTGGTGGGTGTTGTGCTGGTTTTTGGAGCCGGGGCCGCTGCGGGCCTGGCAGCGCGATTGTGGTCTGCGCCGCAACAGGCAAACCTCCTACAGGCCGCCGCTTTTTCGTGGCCGGATGCGGCCGTACTGGTTGCCGGAGCCGTCATCACAGCCATCCGGCTGTACCGAAATCCGCTGCAAAATCCTCGACTGGCCAGTGCCGCGTTGGCCTATGAACTGTATCTGCCGGCGGCAGCAGCGGCGTACGGTCTATCAGCCGGCTTTCCGCTGGTATTTCAGGCTGGGCTGACCTCTTTTGTGCTTCGCCTGTCACTGGCCGTGCTGGTTTCAACCGTGGTTTTCGATCTGCAGGGGCTGCGGCGGCGCCTGCGTGAAAACAGCTCGCTGCCCGGCAGTATTCTGCTGACCGCAATTGTTTCGATTCTTTTTCTCAGCGCGGGGAGTTTTACCCGAGGGCAGATGGGTCCCCTAACGGCTGCTCCCACACCCACCAGTTACGCTCCCGTTTCACAAGTAGAGAGTACACCAGCAACCAGCCTGGCTGCGCCGGAAACAAGCCCACCGGCTGCATCGCTTACACCAAGTCTGACTGCAACCAACACACCATCGCATGAACCGCGCCCAACGATGACCCACACCATTACCCGGCAGCCGACACGGACAGACACGCCCACCATCACGCCGGAGCCCAAACCGTATCTGGCGGTGGTGAAGGTGAGCGGCGCCGCCGGGGCATACATCCGCGAAGAACCGGCCGGGGCGGTGGTCAGTTCGGTGTTGAACGGGTCCTGGGTGGAGATTCAACCGCAGTATGCGGAACAAACAGTCAATGACACAATTTGGGTTTTTATTCGTACCGATGATGGTGTTGAGGGTTGGATGATGAAATCCCTGCTGGATATTCGCGCATCCACCCCGATGCCTTAATCTAAGATTACAAATTTATTCAGGAGCATTCTATGACGATTCATTTTGGAACCGATGGATGGCGGGCTGTCATATCAGACACCTTCACCTTTACCAATCTACGCCTGGTTGCCCAGGCGATTGCTGATGCCCTTTCCACGGATACGTGGAATAATGGAGGAAACAGCCTGAACCCCACACCCCATACAGTGGTGGTGGGGTATGACACGCGCTTTCTCTCCGACCGGTATGCCATGGATATTGCCCGGGTGATGGCCGGAAACGGGTTCACCGTATATCTGGCCCAGTCAGACGCCCCCACCCCGGTTATTTCGTATGCGGTTCATCAAATGAAAGCGGTGGGCGGTATCATGATCACCGCTTCCCACAATGCTCCGCGTTATAACGGCGTCAAGCTCAAAAACGCTTATGGCAGTTCCGCTTCGCCGGATCAATGCCGGCAGGTGGAAGTGTATTTGAACGACAACGAAATGCGTGGCCGCGGCCCTAATTTGATGGACTTTGACATGGCGCGCGAGAGCGGGCTGATCCGCCGCTTCAACCCCATCCCGCAGTACTATGAACACCTGCGCAATCTGATCGACTTTGACGCCATTTCGGAAGACAAGCTGCGGGTGGTAGTCGATTCGATGTACGGCTCGGGTCGGGGTGTGATCAAGGGGATTTTACAGGGCACCGGCTGCGAGGTGCACGAAATCCGCAATGAGCTCAACCCGGGCTTTGGCGGGGTCCACCCGGAACCGATCTCGCGTTATCTGGATGCGCTGGCGGGGGCCATCAGCATGGGTCTGGGCAATTTCGGCGTGGCCACCGATGGCGACGCCGACCGCACCGGCGCGATGGACGAGCGCTGCAACTTTGTAGATCCGCACAAGATTATGGCGCTCTCACTGCGCTATCTGGTGGAAGAACGCGGTTTGCGCGGCTCGGTGGTACGTACGGTGTCCACCAGCCGCATGCTCGATCGACTGGCTAAACGCTACGGGCTGCCCATTTATGAAACCCCGGTGGGCTTCAACCACATCTCCGACCAGATGATGCATGACGATGTGTTGATCGGTGGTGAGGAATCGGGCGGCATCTCCTTCAAAGGGCACATCCCCGAAGGCGACGGTATTCTGATGGGTCTGTTAATTGTGGAGATGGTAGCCAAAAAGCGCACCACTTTACTGGAATTAGTACAGGATCTGCTAAATGATGTGGGCCCGGCATTTTATGAACGCCGCGATCTGCGTTTGAGTCATCCGGTAGCCAAAAACGCCATGGTGGAGCAGTTGCATGCCAACGCACCGGCCAGTATTGGTGGTGAAAGAATCGTGGATATCAGCACGCTGGATGGGGCCAAGTACATCATGTCAGATGATTCCTGGCTGCTCATCCGCCCGTCCGGCACCGAGCCGGTACTGCGGGTATACGCAGAAGGACGCTCGCCTGAGATGCTCAAAGCGCTGATCGGGTATGGTCAACAGGTGGCTGAAAAAGCGAGCTAAACCGTCAGGCGTACTTTCCGAACGAGGAAAATAATCACAACCAGTGCCAGGGCAATTCCCACCAGCCCTGGCATTCCCATTTTATCCGCCAGACCGGTATCGGGCAGCGCGGTGGGAGTAGGCGTGATGGTGAGCGTGGCAGTGGGGTCCTGCACGGTAGCCTGGGCTAGAATGGCAGCGGCGGTGGAGGTCTGAGCGGCGGCTTCCGCTTCGGCTCCGATCCCGCTTTCGGGCGTATTGGTGGCCGGTGATTCGGTAAACAGGATGATCACAGGTGTCGAGGTGGGTTCTTCGGTCATGGTGGGGGTGGGGGTGATAATCTCACCGGCCAGCACCACGGCCTGATTGGTGGCCGCTGCGATGGTGGCGGTGTTGTGCGCGTTGATCAGAGCCGCTTCCTGTAAACGTGAAGATTCCATGCGAGGCAGAACGAAGATGGATAAGAGCGACAGGACGCCAATCATCAGGATAAACAAAACCGCAAGAACACCGGCTGCAACCCAAAAATTCCGGCTGCCTTTCGGTTTGCGGGGTTTTTCCTTCTTTGGCGAGGGTTCCGGCTGCGCCGGCTCCTCGGAATCCTGGAACAGAAATTCACTCCCAATCTTCTCAAACGGATCTTCGCTGTTATTCGTCATGGCAGCTTCTCCTCGACACGGATACCCACCCTGTTACCATTTTAGTCTAGAATCTCCAGATTCACAACTGGTAAAGTTATTTTTTTGTTGTTTTCCAATCGCACCGATGCAATCCTGGCCCGCAGCCCATTGGCGAGCAGCACGGATTCAGGGTAAATCATCTCGATCATACCGAGCGAGCTCTGATACGGGTCCTCCATCACCCTCACCATTTTTCCGGCCTGCAACTCGTTCACATCGATCAATGCTTCAGCCGTTTCAGGTAATGGAATGATGACCTCTGGTGTGACACCCTTGTACCGATCCGGTACGGCGGCATTCAGATAGGCTTCCTTCTTTTCGTTCTCGAATAATATCTTTGCAGCCGCCTGGTTGATGCCCGTGCTGGTAAACCCTTCCAGCAAAATCACCGGAAATGGCAGTTGACGCGCCGTATCGATTAATTGAGAAGAAATACTGCCCAGGATCAGCCCTTTCATGGCCAGTTCAGCTGCGGCCAGCAGAGCTGCCCGCTCGCGGCACTGCCCGGCAATGCCAATCACCCCGCGCAGGCTGCTATCCATATTTGCCGAACTCAACATGCCGCTGCTCTCGGTGTGAATAAACTGGAGCGGGCCGCTGTCGACCTTGCCATTGCCCCACCTGCCCTGGATCAGCGCCCCGGTCACCTCAAGGGTTACCCCGTATTCGGGGATCACATCCACCACCGTACCCGGATACCCCGCCCGCAGCGGAACCGGTGTTTCCTGCAATTCATACAACACACGCCCGTGGCTGATCATGATGATCTCACCGTCAGCCTGAGCACGCAGAACGAGGTTAAAACGATTTTTGGTCTACGCCAGCACATCACCTTTCAGCAGCCTGTCTCCTACGTTACGAGTGATCATGCTTCGGCGAAAACGCTGGTGCGGAATGCCCAAAATGCCTGCCACATCAATCAGGGTGTGTTGGGTCTGGGGGCAGGATTCGGCGATCACATCGGTCGGATTGACCTGCTGGCCCATGAGGACCAGCACATTTCCTTTATCGGGAAGCATGCGGGTTCGGCGAATTTTTGCCAGGGGATGGATGTGTATGACTGGTACGAGCATAACCGTCGATTTCCTTTTTCTGTGGCTTTACAGGCCCAGTTCCTGATTCCATTTTTGCAGCAGGGCAAACCGTTTTTTTCGGTCGCCGGGCAAACGAATGGGCCGTCCGCGTGTATCGATGACCACCCCGCACGCGCCGCCTTTCACCTGGTAGCTGCCTGAATGCGCGCCGCTGATCGGATCGATGATGGTGCGCCGGTTGGTTTCAATATGAACCCGTGCTTCCTGCCCGTTTCGCACCGGCAGGCGCAGGAGACTGCCCTTTTGAGCTTCCATCTTGATCGAACTGCCGTCTTCATATTCCAGACGTATTCGCAGGATGTCGCTCCCGCTTCGTGAGCGGCTTTCAGGGCAGATGACCGTACCCAGACTTTGAAAAGCATCCGATTCCAGCAGTTGAACCGGCAGCAACGGGTTCACCTGGGCAGCGGCGCCCAGTTGCGGCATCAGATTATTCTGATCCAAAACAAAAGTGGTGACGCCGGTTGGCTGAATCCCATCCAGCAGCATCAGCATGGCATTCATGGGGTTGGGTGTTTGAGTGAGCGTTGAACCTGTAACAAGATAGGGTTCACAAAGATAGGGCAGGTTGCCATTCCTGGCGGTCAGTTCCTGCATTCCCAATCGCAGCGCCTGGCGAGCTGCTGCCTGGCTGACGGCCAGACCCTCGGCGGTGGATGGGATTTGATGCGGGCGCAGACTGATCTGATATAACCGGTCTTGCAGCTCGCTGTCAGCCATCTCAAAGGGGATCCAGCGCACAATATCCTCAAGCTTGCTTTTCTGAAGGAGCGTTTCCATGCCTGTGCCCATCCCAAACGGGAGGGTAACCAGGTTCAACTCGCCGGATCTGGCGCTGGCAGCCGTGAGCGCCGCCGAACCCAGATCCAGGCCCATGACCCCCTGTTTGGGATCATAAATTTGGCTGAGAAAACGGATCATGCGGCCAAAAGCGTAGGCTGATGGGAAAGGCCTGGCGCTGCATTTCTCCGCGATCTCCTGCAGACCGTGGTTTTGATCCAAACGGATTTCGCTAAAGATACGGCTGTACACCTCTAGCGCCGGGCCGTAATTTTCTTCGGTCAGCGATGGGCGCAAATTAGGTGAAATGCGAATACGTGTCAGTCGCCCCAGGAAATCTTCCACATTTTCCACCAGAGCCTGATTGCCGCAGTACATCACCACCGGTTTACGTGAATCGCGCAGCACCTGGCACACAAGACCCGCCAGTTCCACCATTTCATACACAGAACGGCTGGCTCCGCCTTCCGTGCCGCCTGCCAACAGCAGTAAATCCGGTCGGGCTTCCAGAACGGCATCCAACTGCGCCGCGCGCGGGCGAAGATCGCTCAGGCTGATCTTTTCAACCACCTCGCCGGGCAGCGAGCTGATCAGACGGTTGGCGCTTTCCAGCGAAAAATCATCCAGCAAACCCGCCAGTGCAATTTTAATACGCGGACCGGCGGAATGGGTCAAGATCAAATGGTCCACCCCGCTGCCGTCAGGCTGAACCGGCTGCAACAACGTCCGTGAGCCGCTCAGCAGTTTGCGTCCGCAAATCGCCTGCAGCGCCTGGACCGCCTGAAACACCCCGGTGGGAGCATCGTTGAGCGGCGCCTCAAGCGTGGTGGCGGATACGCCGGTGGCAATAAACTGGTAAGCCCCATCCACCACATCAAACAGCGAGGCCCGGGTGGACATGGTGCCCAGGTCAATTGCCAGCATGGACTGGGCTTTGATTGCTTTTGCATCACTGGTCATAGTGCCGCCAATTGTTGAACTACCTGCCGGATAAAATCAAGCCGATCCACCAGAGCTGCGATGGAGGCCAGAAATACTCCTGCAAAGAGCGCTCCGAAAGTGATGGCGATGAAGATCTGTCCCACACGCGAGACGGCTTCCATCCAGGGTGGACGATGCGGTACTTCGCCGGGTTTCCCCAGACCGGTGAAGTTGAAGTACACCAGCGTGGCGATGGCCCCGATCAACATCAAAGCGGCTTTCCCAAGGGTCAGAAGCAGCCCACCGTTTTGAGCCGGGAGGTCTGTTGTATTGAAAGCATTGACCATACCGGATGCCTGCCCAAACAGGGTGCCGAACACAGCTCCTGTCACCGTCAACGCTGCGCCGATGCCAACAAGATACGCCATGGGGATGCCCCCGGTGGAGGAGTAGCGCGGTGAGAGTTTGAAAAGAAGCAGGATGCTCAGGATCAGGGGTACCAGCGCCAACAGTTTTTCGGTGGTGCTGCCATTGGCAAGCGGCAGAATAATACGCGGCCACAACACCTGGTAGATCACCAAAGTGGTCACATAACCGGCTGTCACGCCCACAAACAGATAGGCGCCCAGCCGGAACAGGGCATTATCACCAAACAGATAGCTGAAAATGACCAGGGTGAGCAGAAAACCAACCAGCATCCAGACGAGTTCGGTCAGATCCATATGATTTATGATGCCTCCCGGTCCAACTGTTTACGGACAAACACGGCGCGCAGGATTTCAAACAGAACACCGATCAGAATCAACAGGATGATCACAGCCGTTCCCAGTTGGAACATCATCGCGCTGGAAGCCTGCCCGTCCTCGGCAACAACACCTCCGTTGAGATTCCATCCGCCCGTCAGCCCGGTGATCATGGCCGCTGCCTGGCCGCTTTCAACATACGGCTGCAGCATGGGCGCCGCCTGGGCGCTGGCCGCCATGAGAAGGGGCACTTGCGGGATCAGCGGCTGAACCTGTTCCATCCAGGCCCGGCCCGTCTCAGCCGTATCGGTGATGAGGATCAGCATGGAGAAATCAGCCAGTTTTTGCACGTTGAGCAGGCCGGTCGAATCCCACACGGGGCGATTTTCAAGACCCGCGCTGATGCCGTATTGCACAGCCTGAGGCAGATCAGACGCCAGTTCGTGCAGTGAGAGCGTTTCGCCGGGCAGATAGCCCAGGTTGATGAACCAGTCGCGCTGAGTGTACTGCTCGCTGAACTGCGGCTGGGCATTCAGTGCATCCGTTCTCACTCCCTCGGCAAGCAGCAAACCGGATGGGTTGGTGGAAATCACCGCGATACGGGCATTGCGATTCATCAATTCCTGCAGCACGGCGGAAGCTGTCGGATTCATTTCACCGGCAAATCCTGCTGCGTATTCCATCGCCACCAGCACGGTTGAATTCTCATCCAGCCCGCTGATTGCCGACTGGAATGCGGCGGTTTCAGAAGCCTCGGAAAAAGCGGTGGTTTCCAGTTGTACCGGAAGCCAGGCGGAAAGCCCCGGGAACATCGGCACCAGCATCACAGCCACCAGCAGCAAACCCACCAGTGTCCGAAATATGCCGTACGGCGCCGGCCGTTGAGAGCGTTTCTTGCGGGTGATCTGGTTTTCATCTGCCAGCATGGTCTCCAGTTTGGCGGTGTAAGCGGCTTGCTTTTCGCTCACCAGCACCTCGCTGGAATACACGGGGGCTTTACGAAAGGTGGAGGCGGCATGGATAATGGGCAGCACGCCCGGAATACCGGCCAATGGCCCATTGGTTTCAACCGTTTCAGATGGAACTGCGTCGGGTGTCTCCGATGTAATACTGGTCGCGGTTTTTAGCCCTGCCAGCCAGTCCGGAACGGGTTCTTCCTGCGCTGTTTCCTCCACAGTCTCCGGGGGTTCAAGCCCTTTTTCAGCCGTCTCGGCGGCGATTTCCTGCATCCAGGGCGGCAGCGTTTCAGCCGGACTGATTTCCTCGTCCTGAATCGGGCTGATTGGTTCTTGCCCGCCCTGCTCTTTGGTCGGCGTCAGCCAGGCGGAAAGATCACCGTTGACGAACGGCGGGGTGGCCGGCGTCAGCGGTTCGGGTGAATCCACATCCGGGCTTGCGATGGAGATCGGCTCGCTTTCGGGATGATCAACTGGTTGTTCGCTTGAAGGCGCGGGCTGCGACTCTCCCAGATCAAACACCAGCGGAAAGTTTTCAGCCTGTAAATTTCCCAGCCATTCGGTCAAATCCTCGGCTTCGGATGCGGAGACTGTTTTTGATTCGGTGGGGAATTCAACTTCTTTGACGCCCGGATATTCGGTCACATTCGGGTCGGGTACCCCCCCACGCAGCCAGTCCGGGAGAGGTTTCTCATCCGGTTGTTTGACGGCGGGCTCTGGTTCACCTGAGGCGGGTTCGAGCGGTGGAAGACCGTGGATTGTCTCCGGTTCGTCCTCCGCAGGTTCACTCTGATCACCTTCCGGTTTGGATGGCGTCTGCTGCAAGGCCAGCCATTCCGCCAGACCTCTTGACGGAGCTTCCTCTTCCGTTGAAG
>DAISXR010000005.1:46777-50086 GCA_036825755.1 Anaerolineaceae bacterium | reverse complement strand
GAGAGGCCTCTGCAGACGGTTCAGGCTCGAGGCCCGGTATCGATGCAAAGGAAAATTCACTTTCGGCTGCGGGTTCGTTCGCCGCCTGTTGGTCTGGTCCTGGTTCTGTCAGTCCTTCTGAAACCAGATCGGCGGTTGGCCCGGTTTCTTCAACAACTTCACTCTCGTTCACATCCGGCACATTCAACCATGACGGCAGAGCAGTTTCTTCGATTGAAAAGACCGGCTGATCCGGCGACTCCTGGGCAGGTTCCTGCGGCTCCGAGGATCCTTCCACCGGCTGCCAGGCATCCAGCTCTTTCAGCCAGTCCGGCAGGCTCTCAGATCCGGCTTCGGCATCCAGCCCCAGTGAAGCGGACGGTTGTTCATTGGCCAGATCACGCAGCCGGTCCAGAAAATCGCTGTCAGATAGTTCTTCGGTCCCTTCAGTAAAGGTTGGCTCTTCCGGCGCAGGTTGATCGACCGGCTCATCCATCGGATTTTGCTGAACGGGGTTTTCACCACGCAGGCTGGCCAGAATATCATCCATCGATTCCGGCGAAGACCTGCGCCAGGTATTATGGAGTGACGGGTTTAGAACAGCCCCGCAGTACAGGCACTCGGCGGCATGTTCATTGTTTTCTTTCCCGCAAATCGGACAGGTGATTTCTGTCATAATTTACCCGCTGTATGGTCTGTCGATACCGGTCAGGATGCGGATGCCGGTCATCAGGCTGCCGAGGGCGATCCCCAGCAGAATACCTCTTGCGCCTGCTACAGGCAGGCCTTTGAGCACCGAGAGGATCCCCGCCGCCAGCGGTTGATCCTGGAGGAAGGATAATGCCCCGCTGCCGATCACCAAAAACAGAACGGTGCTTGCGGCAAACACAATCGAGAAGAGATCGTAGCGATTACGCAGCAGTCTCAGAGAACCGGCAGCCAGTGGGATGGCCAGCATGGCCATCAGGCTGGTTTCCAACGGCGCCTGAATATCCCTCACCACATGCTGAAAGCGCGTGTCAGCCGGGGTGAGCATGATCCCAAAGCCCAAAGTGACCAAAAAGGCCAGCAGAACCACCAGACTGTACGGGCTGCGTACTTTCCGGTCCGTTATCTTGTGGAAGTGAACGGCCAGAAGATTGGCTATCCCCAGCAGGGTGGTGATGCCCAGCAGTGTGACGCCCCAGCCCAGCACCAGCGAACGCAGGTTCTGTAACCAGGGTACGGGCACAAGATACCCTGCCAGCACAATCAGGCCGGTCAGGATGGCAACAACAACGAAACCGGGAGCGCGCATGGTTTTCATATGATGGAACGTCCAAAGAACTGACTGAGAATGAGTAAAATCACGCCAGCCAGAATGGCGCTGATGAGGACCCAGCGCAGTAAATCCTGCGTGAAGACGCTGGAACGCTGAAATGAATTCCGACTGATGTAAGCCGGAGCGGCGAACAACTCTTCGCCGATCAGCACATCCGATGAGGTTCCCAGCATGACCGCCTGGGCCGAGAGGTCATCACTGGCGCCCAGAGCATAGCCGTTACCGCGCCGGGCTGCATCATTCAGGAAAGCGACCTCCGGTCCAAACCGGCCGATCATCACACTGGTTTGCACCTGTTCCTGCTGGATGACAGGCATGGTACCGAGGATATACGAGTACGGCGTAAAACCGGTCTGGCGGCCCAAAAGCGGGTTGTAACGCTCCGGCACATTGCCTTTGCGGTACACGTATCGCAGTACATCCTGCCCCAGCACCATCAGGCTGCCATCGCCGGTGGTCACCAGCGGAGGGCGGTCACTGATCATGCTCAGGAGGGCCAGGTGCTCGATCACACTCAACCCGGCCAGCGACGCTGAGTTGCCGGATCCCAGAATGCTGGAAGTGCCCAGCGACACGTGCAGGCGTTTCCCATCCTCAATGGTCAAACCCACCGAACGATTCAGGTTGTCAAGCGCTGACAGCCTGCGCAGGGGTAAACCGTCCATGCGCTTTTGCATCAAACCAAAAACAACTGCCAGGATTCCTGCCAGAAGGATGAAACCGGCGCCAACCATTTGTTCGATACTCATGCATGCTCCTTACTGCGTAAAAAGGCCGCGAAGGCACGGCTTTGCTGTTGATCCTCAAGGGTATCGGCCAGACTGGCCCACTGGTTTTGCGGGTTCAGAATATTCACAAACGGACCGGCAAAATGAAGCATCTGGGCCAGAATGATATTCATCGGACCGGCAGCGTCAATGAACGCCGCGGCAAAATCCTTAACCTTCCAACGTTGCAAGAATTGATCCCACTCCCCCCACACCGGTTGGGGTGGATTTTTTTCGTCAAGGAGATGGTTAGTCATTGGTAAATGATGTAGCAACTTCCATGCCAATCACCTTTTGTTTCCTGACTGCGTTTCGCATAGAATGATGTTTGCGCCACGAAAAGTAAATGCCCGCAAAGACTCCCCTCTTGAAAAATAAGGTATCATTACGCATATTTCTTGCAGAAACAACTTCCCGTCCTTTGGAGGGTTTATGGTTTCAAAACCGTTCCGGTTGTTGATTTACGTTCTGGCCGTCAGCCTGCTGTTGGGGATGGTATTTTTCATCGTCCCTGCGAAAACAGCCTATGCTCAGGCCAATGCGGCAAACATTCCGGCTGCCGAAGCCGAATACAAAGTTGTGATTTACTTCTTCTGGGGCGATGGCTGCCCGCACTGCGCGCAGGCCGAACCGTATCTGAAATCGCTGGCGGAAGAAAATCCCAACATTGAACTGAAGATGTACGAGGTCTGGTACGATGAGGACAACCAGGCACTGTTTCAGAAGATGACCGAAAAGTTTGATTTTGAAGCCAGCGGCGTCCCAACCATTTTTATCGGAGACCAGTACTGGGTGGGCTACAACGAGGATGTCCAAAACGAGATCGATCAGAAGGTTGAAGACTGCCTGAGTGATGCCTGCGTGGATGCCGGTGCGGGTGTGATGCCCGGCGCCTCCGAAGTTACGCAACCAGTGCAAAACCCCTCCAATCTCATCACGGATACCGATACCATCACCCTGCCGTTGATCGGCAAGGTGGATCTCTCCTCGCAATCGATGCTTCTCAGCACGGTGATTATCGCGCTGGTGGACGGCGTGAACCCCTGCTCGATGTGGGTGCTATCCATGCTGCTGGCGCTTACCCTGCACACGGGATCGCGCAAACGCATCATCATCATCGGGTTAACCTTTATCACCGTCACCGCCCTGGTGTATGTGCTGTTCATCACCGGTCTGTTCAGCCTGCTCACGTATGTCAGTTTTCTCGGGTGGATCCAGGCGGTTATCGCCGTGGTGGCGCTG
>DAISXR010000005.1:33186-46677 GCA_036825755.1 Anaerolineaceae bacterium | reverse complement strand
GTGCTGCCTGCCATGGGGATCTGGATTGGTTCTGAAAAGCCATCCGGGAAGAAGAAAAAACGTCACTAAATTAACCGGATCAATCGGCTGCCGGCTCCTGAATCTCGATATGCCGAGATTTTCTGCCGCAGCTCATCGGTTGATTTCCAGAACGTGCTGATCTGCGAACGGTATGCCGCAGCAGCCTGCTGCCAGCTTTCAAGACCTGCCGCTGAAACCGGCAGGTCATATTTTTCGCCTGGCTGGTTCAGCCAGCCTGATAAGTTTTCTGCTGTGGATGCCGCATAGGGATAATCGGCGTACAGCCATCTTTGACCCGCCCAACCGGTTTCAGGCAGTTTTTCTGCGGCGCGTCTGACCAGTTGATGATCCACATGGTTGCCGTACCCGAAGGGGATCACCAGGCTGGCATTGGCCGGCAGTTCATCGGCCAGTCTCTTTACAAGGTGATCAACCAGTTCAGGCTCGCCCTCGTAACCGGCCCGAAACAGATCCGTTTCTCCCTCGATAACCAGCCTTCCAGCGTGGTCAAAACGGTAGATGCAGTCAGGATACTCAAAGTGACGCCAGCCCGCCCCCAGGATCTGGCAGGCTTGCATGTCTTCCGCCCGCCGAGCCGCCGCTGATTCATCACCGCTCTGCCAGCGTTCGTGCAACGATCTTGCAAATGGCGTCAGGGGACCGGATGGCGGATCACCGGCGAAAATCGTCCACACTTCGGCCTGAACCCCGCGCTGAACCTGCTCCCATAACATGCCCCCGCACGAGTACACGGCGTCATCCAGATGGGGAGATAAATAGATCCAATGCGAATCATTCATATCAGGGCGGCTCTCCTGACAGCATTATACAGCAGGCAGAAGCTTATTTTGGGAAACAAAAAAAGGCGAGCCAGCTGCCTCGCCTTGTTAATCAAATGAATCCGGTTTACAGGATGAAGGAAAGCACCAGCAGCACCACAAAGAAACTGCCAGCCAGAATACCGATGCGCTTCAGATCGCGGATAATATCGGTGTAATCCGGTTTGAATTCGCTGTCTTCCACTGCGCGGCGCGGGGTGCGGGCGGCTTTGGCTTCCTGGGTGGCTTCACTGACGGGTTGAACAGGCCGGACGGCGCTTGATGTATTGCGGGTGTATTTTTTGGATTGCTTTTTTGCCATTCGATTCTTCTCCTGATGCCCGGCATTCCACAATCAACCGGTTTGCCTGGCGCATTAATCGCCTTATTATAAACCAGAATCACCAATTGCGGGTTAGCCTCCCCGCATCAGTCTGTCAGTGATGCCCTCACCACGATACGCTGGTTATCCACCATATACGGGTAGCAGGATATGAGCGTGATCATCGCTTCACCGGTGGAAGACAAAACTTCCACATCGGTTGGTTCTACAAATGAGGTTTGCTGGACGATGTAGGTGTAGGCTTGTTGGCCGGTGAAAACAATCACCTCATCGCCCGGTTCGAGTTTATCCAGGTGACGGAAAATCTCGCCGTACACATCATTGTGGGCTGACAGCACCATATTCCCATCCGTACCGGGATCGGCGCTGCCGGGATGCTGCCCTACACCTTTTTTCAACTGTTCCCAGCCATCGCCCTGTACCACCGGGGCGTCCACCTCAATCGCCGGGATCTGAATACGCACAGCCTGTTCCGGCCCGGATGTGGGCGTGGGCTGGGCTTCCAGCGATTCCACAATCGGCTGTAACTGGGCTGGGATTTCCGCGTCATTGGGTTGAGCACCCTCAGTGGAGTTGGGCGGTGTGTGACCCGAGGGAAGCACAACCGCCATGATCAGGGCTGTGGGTGTCAGGCTGGGCTGCGCCAGTGACTGGCTCACTTCACGGTTCAGGTTGCGCAGCAGGGCCGCGCCGTTGAACACAAGCAGCACCAGTCCCACCACCGCCGCCAATTCCACCAGCAGCAGCAGGCGGTTCAGCCATACACGCGAGCGGTGTTTTGTATCAGCCAGACGCTGGCTTTCATCATCCACCCGCTGGCTGCGCAATCCATCCAGACTGGATTGAACCGGCGGGGGTTCAACCGCCACCACCCGCCCGGTACGTTGATAGGCCTGCAAACGGGCCTGCCGGTCTTCACGCTGGCGCTGGATCAGCGCCTGGCGCAGTTCTTCGGTGCTCATGCTATCTACCGAACGCCTTTGACCGGCTGTGCGCCTGTTTGCCATGCTTACATCCACCCTCTCAGCTGGTAGATCAGCATCCCGATATATTCTTTCAAAACGTTTGTTGTGAGTGAAAGACTGGATGCATTGGGAAAAAAGGAGATGATATTTGTCTCCGGCGAGTCGGAGAACAGGTTGTTCCAGCCTTCCTGGGTGACGGTGTAATCGGCCGGGGCGGGGATGACCTCAAGACCCTGTTTCTTGAACAAAGCCACAGAACGCGGCATATGCATGGCCGATGTGACCAACAGCACCCGGTTGATCCCCTTTTCGCGCAAAATCTCTGCGCTGTATACCGCATTTTCATACGTGTTGAGTGATTTTGTATCCAGCCACAACGCATCCGTTGGTACGCCCAGCATATCCATCAACTCGGCCATTTGCTCCGCCGGCGAGCCCGTGGATTCGGGCTGCCAGTCGATGCTGCCGCCGCTCAACAGAATGGCCGGGGCTTTCCCCTCATGATACAAGGTGGCGGCGTACAGCACTCGATCAGCCGCGCTGTTTACCTCCACCTGCGGGCGCGGGTACAAAGCCGGTTCGGTACTGCCGCCCAGCAAAACAATCGCATCCGCCTGCGGCAGGTTCGTCTGGGGCAGGTACTGCCATTCCAGTGAGCGCGCCAGCGAGAGCGCCACCCACCGGTTTCCAGCCAGCCATAAAAGGATCACCGCGCCAATGATCAGGGTGTTGCGCAGGCGCTCGCGGCTCCGTAAAATCAACGCCAGGATCAAAATAAAACAGCTCAACGCCAGTGGATAGATCAAAATGGGTAGTAGCTTTGATAGAAACACAAACATGTGCGGGATTAATCCTTTGTAAAGTACCCTACCGCCTGCACAGATTCACTGTTCATGACGATGCTCAGATGATGTTTGGGTAAATAATCGGTCACACGAATCAACCGCAGGCAGCCGGTCAGATTGGTGTTGAGTTGCATGAACTCTTCCAACCGGTCGGGTGTTTTGTAGAAAAAGTCGCGGTTGAAAATGGTATCCGGCCGGTCCAGTAGAATGCCCAGCGGATAAATTTGAGATTCCATCAAATCCTGGAAGAAATGCGTGCCCAGCGATGGCTCCAGCGCAGGAGCGACGCCCTCTCCAGCCAGTTCCACCAGCGCATGCGAGTTGTAGATATCGCCGTAGTCCACCGGCACGCCCAGATCCGGGTTGGAGCTGCCCCAGCGGCCCGGCCCAACGCAGATAAAATCGTGGCCTTTCAGGATGGAATTCAGTCTGCCCACCTCACGGCCCAGTCGGGAACGCAGTTCGGTGGTGGCCAGAGAAAAATACCGTTCCGGCGGCACAAAGATGACATACTCCACATTTTCGATATAGCCCTGTGGCACCACAAAGTGCGTGGAAAAGGCATAGTACTTTTCATTCAAGTTCACCGGGGCTTTGATATTCTGGGTTTCCAGAAGCTGACTTTGCGGACGGCATTGCAGCACGGTGATGGTCAACTCCGGTTCCCGGGCAGGATTTCCTTTAATTTCAAGCGTAAACTCCACATCCACCGGTTTCTGGTAGATGTTCTCCAATTTCTGCAGGATCTTCTTCATATGCATGGCAAACGAAGTGCGCTTGAGCAGCTCGTCGAAGGTCAGAACCAGTTTATCGGTATCGGTACCCATCAGGCTGCTGCGGATGGTGGAAAAATAACCGTCTTCCTCCTCCACCTGGGCGATGTATCGCAGAGGCGGGTAATCGCTATTGATCACTTCCTGTACCGGCAGCGTGGTGAATTTGTTTTCCTGCAGATCGATCAAATCGACAAACTGCTGCGAATAACGCCGGATAGCGCCCGGATCTGCTGATGGACGCAGGATAGGGTGACTCAACGCCACCAGGCGTGGAAAATCATTGCCCACGCGGTCGACCGCGCGCGTACCCAATCCCCATACCAACCTGACAAACCCGTCTTCGGTGCGAATTTCCGGGGTCCAGCGGTAGGTGTTGCGGCTGAAGGCCACTCCGGCGGCGTGTGGCAGATAATACCGCCCCATGCGCTCGCCTTCCACCACCTGGATCAGGATAGCCATACGCTCGTCATAATCCTGCAGCCCTTTTTGCCGGCGATATAGCAGCGCGTTGGGATTAAAGCCTGAGGCGTATACCCGCGCGATGGCCCGGGTGAGCTCACGCAGATTCTCTTCAGGGGTGCCCTGGTTGGGCAGGTAAAACGAGTCGTATTTTCCGGCGAAAGCAGTGCCGAAGTTGTCTTCCAGCAGGCTCGATGATCGTACGATCAAGGGTTTTTTGCCCACATTTTCCAACAGGAAGGACAATTTTTCAGAAATATCGTGGGTGAGATGCCCGGCTTCGAATTCTCTCGCCAGATTCACAAAATCGGCCCGCATCTCGTCTTCGGTTTTGTATTTTTGATCCATCCAGTGCATGAGATTGTTGGCGCTCATGAATGGATAAAACTCGGTGGCCCCAATATAGTACGACTCGGGGATTCTCAGACAGCACACACCCTCGCCCTCCATGGCTTTTTTCAGGATGGTGTAAGCCAGAATCATCCCGGCAGATTTGCCACCAATACGCCCCGCCCCAATCTTGCGGCGGCGTATCTCCTCCAGGTCGGAAACCGAGAACCAATCTTTGGCGATGTTCACATACTGAAGCTGGTCGCTGATCATCGAGCGGATGATGACCACCTTGGATTCTTCCAGCCGTGGTTCCCAGGATTTGCGCCGATCTTCGGGCATGTTTTCGATGATGCGGGCCTGCTGGAATACCAGATCGCGTGAGGCCAGCTCGGGGTTGAGTGACAGCGTCAGATCGGCTTCCTTGATACCGCGTTCATTCAAAGCGCGGGTGACGAGCGCCTCAAAGCTTTCGTACGGCAACTGCAGACTGTACATCACATCGGTGAGCTGGTTGCGTACATTATCCAGTCTTCGTTGCCAGACCTCGTCTGATTCTTCAAAGGTGGGGTTGTGCAGCCCTTCGCTGATCTGCGACTGGACGGCTGTGGCCTGAACGCGTCGTTCGAACTCCTGCCGGTCGATGATGTCTTCTTCAAACAGTTCCTCACGCATCAACTCGCGGATGCGGTATTTGAGAATGGGATACTGTCCCAGGGTGAGGTAAATATTGAGCAGGCGCTCACTGGTTTTGTGAGCCGGTGCAGGGGTGCTGCCCATTTCATCATCGGATGAGTACATATCCCTCCAAAATTGTCGGTCTTCCAAGATGCGTTAATCATACCATTTCTGCGCCGAGGGGTCATTCACCAGGAATACATCGTTTACCGATTAATCCATCGCTGCGGGTTACGTTTGGCAGGGTGGGTGAAGGGCGGTAAGGAACACATTATTCATATTCGTTCATCCGCCCGTAACCCACCGATTGTCAAATGATCCGTTACGGTGGGTTTCGGGGCAGGCGGATCTCATCATCATGCTGATTGCTTGTGCCCCTCCACCCACCCTACGGCACAAATGCTTCTCGGAGAAAGGATTAAAGGTGGGCTGGTTTTCGCTTACTGGCATTCGGTTCAAATGTCTACAATATAAACGTCAGCTCCACGTCTTTTCCCCGCAAATTTGCACAAGTGTGCAGTCCTCTGCACACTTGTGCAAATAAAAAGAAATTCCCCTCCCGGATGGGAGTGGTTAGGGGTGGGCGATTTTTACTTTTAGCCTAAATGCATGGGCATAATCACATGCTTGAAATCTTCATCTCCAACCGGGCGGATCATGCCGGGGGTGTTGCTGGCATTGGTCTCCAGCACCACACTGGGGCTCTTAATCACATCCAGCACCTCGCGAAGATAGACCACATTGAAGGCAATCACCATGCCCTGCCCTTCCACCGCCGCTTCAATACGTGAAACGCCGGAGCCGGTCTCTTCTGATTGAGCGGTCAGCTCAACCTGGGCGTTCTGATCCCCGCCGCCGGGGATGTTGAGGCGGACCACGTTGTTGCTGTCACGCGCGATGATCTCGGTCTGCTTGCAGGCCTTCAGGAATGCCGAGGTGGACAGAACTGTTGTGGTCTTGTAGGATTTCGGGATGATCACCTTGTAATCGGGGAAATTCCCCTCAATCAACTGTGACACCAGTTCCGCGTCCTTCAAATGGAAAAGCACCTGCCCGCGTTCCGGTTGGATAATCATGGTGACGGTTTGCGCGCTGTCGGTGGCGATGCGGGCCAGCTCATTCAACGCGCGGGCCGGTACAATCGCTTTCAGCGTGCGCGGGCTGCCTGAAGTAAGCGCCGCTTTACGCACCGAGATGCGAAAACCGTCGGTAGCGGCCAGTGTGATGGTGCTGTCATCCACCGTGATCAGCACGCCCTGCAGCACAGGCCGCGCATCGTCGGTGGAAGCGCTGAAAGCCACCTGGTGAATGATCTCTTTAAACTCGCCCACATTCATCTGGATGCCCTCGGAAAGATCGGGGATGGGCATGGGCGGAAATTCATCCGCATCGATCACCTTGATATCGGTCACAGACCCACCGCTCTTGACGTTCAGGATCTGCTTTTTCTCATCCAGCGTCAGGCTAACCCCTTCGCTGGGTAAAGTGCTGATCAAATCCGCAAAAGTTCGGGCCGGAACGGTGGTACTTCCCTCCACATCGATAGATGCATCGATCCAGGCGGTAATACCCAGTTCCAGATTGGTCGCCGAAAGGCGTAAACGGCCATCATCACTGGCCAGCAGCACATTGCCCAGCACCGGTAAAGTGCTGCGTGGGGAAACGGCGCGTGATACGATACTCAATCCGGAACTTAATTGCTGCTGTTTGATAGATAACTTCATTCCGTCCTCGCATTATGTAGTGATCATGAACTTGCTGTAAAAAACGGATCCGGGTCAGGTTCAGGAAATACCCGATTCAGATATATTTTATCGCCATTCACGCCTCAAGGCGTATTTTATTGAGTATACAATGACCCGGTCATTTTTTCCAGTTGATTGTCTGTTTATCGATTCTGCAAACAACTCCTTTGTTCGCCTAAAGCGCCCATATATTGGACGGGCAGCGCGGGAACAGGGCATCCAACACCGGCTTTACATCCGCATCCACCAGGCAGTCAGCGAAGAGATTTCTGATCTCACTTACCGTCCGGTAACCAAACAGCAGATGGTAGAACGTCAGCCCCGGAAAACAAGCCTGGCTATCCGCGTCACCGGTGAAGGGCTTTTGTTCTGCTTTGGTCAACTTGCCCCGCGAAAAGCTCAGGTTCAGCTTGCTCTGATAAAAGCTGATCGCCAGATCACCGGTATGCCCGCTGCAGCATGAATCTTCCAGCCGCTGCTCCAGAACCGGAGCGACTTTGGTCAGAAACGCCGGCAGATCCGGCACCCGCATATACCAGGCATAGTCTCTGACCTTCCGGGGCAGAAATTCACCCAGGATCTCGTTCGCCGGATGACCGTTGTCGAGGATCATGCCCACGCCGGAACAAGTCTTCCCTTTATCAGATGCATATTTCTGACCCGTTTTCAGCAGATGATCCAATACCACAGGGGTCACATCCAGATAGGATACACCCTTCTTGAGGGCGTACCATGAACAGCCCAGCATATTCTCATCAATGTAATCCGGTCCAAGGCTGCTGTGATGCACGAAGAACCCCAGCGGTTCATGGGCCGGGCTTTCAATCACTTTGGCGATCTCGTAATCCTCAGTGTCGGTGGATCGTGTAAACAGATTCATCTGCCACGTTTCAGCCGGACGCGGGCAAGCCATCAGCAGCCGTTCACAGGATTTTTGGTACAGATCTGTCAGGAAGGGAATATCCTCCGGCATCACCGGGCGGATCTGATAAGCTTCCTGCTGGCTCTGCTTCACCTTCGGGAGACTGTCAGATGTGCCGCGCCAACCGCCTTCCAGTTGCACGCACATTTCATAACCATACAGGCGGTAGTAAAACGGAATGCCGGTAATGCCCTGCAACAATTCGCTGCGCTGGCTGCTCCAGTTGTGCACCTGCTCAAACATGGCCCGCACCAGGCCGCGGTTGCGGTAAGCCGGATCGGTTGCCACGTCCTCAGGCCGCCCGCATGGGATGGGAATTCCACCGTACGTCCATACCTGAGAAATGAGATTCATCGCGGAAACGATTTTTCCGCTTTCCTCATCTTCCACATAGATAAAATCATCCTCGTGAAAGGTAGGATGCCTGCCGTTCAGAAGGTCTTCCACAAACGGGAAGAATTCACCGCTGGGGCTTCCGTCGGTTTTTGTGAAGATGCGGCTGTAAAAATCAGCCAGCCGCCAGGAATCGGCGCGTGAACTGCGCAGCATGCGCAAATGGCCGTCCATATTCCGGATCAAATTGGATGAAGCTGACATAGTTCTACCCTGTGCTTTTTGCTCCTGCCCGGCTTACCGCGCGGTATATGTATACCCCACCGGTCAGGTAATAATAGATTTCAGATGATGTGGCGATACCGGCAGAAGACACGCGTCGATGCGCGAGAGCCGGTCTGAATTTCTTCTAACTCCCTAAACTGTATGAACAACGCTGCGCGGCGACTTAATTATAAAACAGGGCTGTTTTTCAGAACAGCCCTGATCCGGTGATCACTGATAAATTTCGAAAACGAATTACTCGACGCGGAAGAATTTATCGGCTGTGGCGCCGCAGACGGGGCAGACATCCGGCGCATTGCGAGCGTGGGTATGTCCGCAGAACGGGCATACATAGTACGCATAGGGCTCTTCTTCTTTACCGAGATTATCCAGCATTTCGCTGTACAGATTTTCGTGGGTTTTTTCTACTTCCAGAGCCAGGCGGAAAGTACGGGCAGCGGGCTTTTCGCCGGTAGCGGTGGCTTCTTCCAGGAACGGCGGGTACATTTCGAAGGCTTCATAATGTTCTCCTCCCGCGGCTTCCTTCAGGTTCTCGGCGGTGCTCTTGATCGCGCCCAATGCCTTCAGGTGATTGTGCGCATGCACGGTTTCAGCGGCGGCAGCGGCCCGGAACAGTTTGGCTGCCTGTGCGAACCCCTCTTTATCCGCTTTTTCAGCAAAAGCCAGATACTTCCGGTTAGCCTGTGATTCGCCTGCAAAGGCACTCCACAGATTTTCAACTGTTTTGCTCATCGTTTTCTCCTTCAGGTTTATTTTTAGGAGAATCTTAACCTTGTCTACTCAATTTGTCAAATTTTTAGCCTGTCTCTTTGAAATATAGCTTCATGCGCTGCGATAACGCGTTGTGCTATAATGCATTTAAGCATTATTAAGCGATCCAGACGCAGAATTTCCTTTAACAAATCGTTTGAATCCAACACCCCAGGAACAGGACTGGTACTCTCTTCATGCAATTTCTCATCACAGGTGCAGCAGGCTTTTTAGGAACCGCTTTATCCAACCGGCTTGCGCGTGAAGGCCACTCGGTTCGAGGTCTGGACGATTTATCCACCGGCGACCCAAACGGGCTGTCTCCCGAGGTGCACTTTACTCGCGGGGATGTGAACGACCGGCCCAAATTGTGGACTCTCTTGCAGGACGTCGATTGTGTTTATCACCTGGCTGCGCGTGTATTGGTATCTGAATCAGTTTTGTATCCGCGCGAGTACAATCAGGTGAACGTGGGCGGCACCGTCACGTTAATGGAAGCCATGCGCGATGTGGGCGTCAAACGGGTGGTGTTTACCTCATCCGGCGCTGTTTACGGCGAACAGGACGTCCAACCGGTGCCCGAAGACTGCCGCCCCAACCCGCAATCCCCCTATGCGGTATCCAAGCTGGCCGCCGAGTATTACGTCAACACCATCGGCCGTCTCTCCAAAATTGAAACGGTGTGTCTGCGTGTGTTCAATGCTTATGGTCCGGGGCAGCACTTACCGGCCGCGCATGCACCGGTTGTGCCCAACTTTTTGAAACAGGCGCTGGCCAACGGAACACTGGTTCTGCACGGCAGCGGCAAACAGACACGCGATTATGTCTATGTGGATGATGTGGTAAATGCCCTGGTCGCGGCTTCATCCGCGGATAGAGTGGACCAAAAAATCATCAATGTGGGCAGCGGAGTGGAAACCACGGTGCAGGATCTGGTGGAGATGGTGATTGAAGCCACCGGCGCTCATCCCCAGACTGTATTCAACCAGCGCGACGATCGCGGTCCCAATCGTCTGTGCGCGGATTTGACCCTGGCGCGTGATTTGTTGGGCTACCAGCCGCAGATTCCGCTGGAAAAAGGGCTGCGCCTGACCCTGGAAAATGATCCCCGTTACAAGGTCCACTAGCCGTCTCAGGTATCTCCAATTCATTTCGTTTACAATACCAGCATGTTCTCACCGCGTCTGGATATGACCTTCTTTGACCGTTCGCCGCTCCCCGTGGCGCGTGAACTGCTGGGCTGCCGCCTGGTACGCATGCTGAACGGGCAGCGTCTGGCCGGCATTATCACCGAAACCGAAGCATATGACGGTGAGGAAGACCTGGCCTGCCACGCCCGGTCCGGCCTCACCCCACGCACCGAAGTGATGTACCGACCGGCCGGTCACATTTATGTGTACTTCACCTATGGTATTCACTGGCTGCTCAACTTCGTCACTGGACCGGGCAGCCACCCCTCGGCTGTTTTGCTGCGTGGGTTGTTCGTCACCGAAGGGCAGGCGTATGTAGCTCAACGTCGTAATAATCGCCCGCCCAGGCAGTGGACCGATGGTCCGGCAAAGATCACCCAGGCGTTAGATATCGATGGACGGCTGAATGGGCAATGGATGTACAGCCCTGAAAGCGAACTCTGGGTGGAAAGCGGTATTCCCATCCCCGATGACCGGGTGGTCACCACCGCGCGCATCGGCATCGATAGCGTGCCCGAACCGTGGAAGAGCAAGCCCTGGCGTTTTCTGACTCGCCTTGATCCCCCAATGGAAACCGGTCGTTCCGCATCATTTTGAATCGACTATAATTGACCCATCAAATGTCAAATACCGGCTGCTGGCTGAAAGCCCGCGGCTTTAAGAAGGAATGCCATGTTTCGCAAGAAAACGTCTCCAGGTGTAGAACAAACCCGTCCGATTGAGAGGGTCACATCTGTTTTGGGGCCCGGTATCAACTGGAAGGGCAGTCTGCGCGGGAGCGGCGGCATCCGTATTGAAGGCGCCTTTGAGGGCGATATCACCATCCGCGGATTGGTGGTGGTGGGTGAAACCGGCCGGGTCAACTGCGAAAATATTACCGCCAACACGGTGGTGGTGGCGGGTGTGGTTCACGGCAATATCTCCACCGAACGGCTGGAAATTCGCAGTACCGGACGGGTATGGGGTGATGTGGTGACGGTGGCGTTTGCCACAGAAGAAGGCTCTTTCCTGCGCGGACAGGTGCGTATGGAAGAAGAAATCGACCTGGGTCTGGCTCCCCTGCTCGGGCCGGCCAGTTCGCTGGATGAGACACAACCCAACGAGAGCCAGCCATAATGGATGCGCAGACCAGCCGGTATCTCCTGTTGAAATTAGCCGAGACGCTGGGCGTGGTGGCGGTGATACTGATCGCCGGAACCAGCCAGCGGCTGCAATACCGGCCGGTCCAGTTCAAATATCCGCAGCGTGAAGGTCGTGTGAGCATCAGTGTGTATCTGGTCGCCCTGGCTGTTGCGGTTTTGTTTTCCTTTACCGCTTTCAAAGATCACTTTCTCACAGGTGAAACCAACCAGTTGTTGACCGGCGAGTTGATTCTGGCGCTTGTCTGCCTGGGCGTGGGTGCATTTGCGCTGTTTTACCGCCGTCAGCCGCTGCTGAGCGCCGGATGGGGCGCCAAACCCAACCTGGTGCTGGGTTTACGCATCGCCGTCATGCTGATTTTTCTGACCATTTTCCTGCGCGGCAAACTGATGAGCATTGTCAACGGTGTGACAGCCGATGAAGGAATGGCTCTGGCGCTGCTGCTGGGCATCAGCCTGGCCGAAGAGACACTCTTCCGCGGCTATCTACAACTCCGCATGGGTTCCTGGCTCGGGCAGCCGGCCGGCTGGCTGGCGGCTTCAGGTATGTTCATCCTCTGGCGTTTGCCGTGGCTGATTGTCAGCGCAGAAATCCTCTGGCTAAGTCTGGCAGTGCTCATCGTCCAGAGCTTGCTGCTGGGCTGGATTATGCAAAAAACCGGTCATACCACCGCACCGGCGCTCTACCGGGCGGTCTCCGATTGGTTGACTATCGTCAAATAGGATCTTTCCACTATGCGCATGTCGTCGCTTTTTATCCGCACCCTGCGTGAAGCCCCTTCACAGGCGGTACTTGCCAGCCATCAATATCTGACCCGCGCCGGTTATGTACAGGAAATCGGTAAGGGCAGCTTTGCCCTTTTACCGTTTGGCCTGCGCGCCATCGAGACGCTGGAGAAGGCCCTGCTGGACGGCATCCCTTCGCAGGTCACCTTTTTGGAGACGCCGTCGGTGCTCTCCTATGAAGGCTCCTCATCCCCGCGCAATGGGTTGGGACTGGTTGACTCGCAGGGCCGGCAGTTGACCCTGGCAGGCAGCCCGGATGGTGCTGTGGATGAGATCGTCCGCCAGCATTTCAACTCGTACCGCCAGCTTCCCGCTGTGGTGGGTATTCGCCACACCTTGTGGGAGGATGAAGTACACCCCGGCAACGGCCTCTTTTACAGCCGCATGCCTAAAACCCTTTCGCTGTATGGCTTTTTCCAGCAAACGGAGGAAAGAAACGCCTGGCGAGCACAGATCACCCAGCGGGTGGAGCAAATACTGGCCGGTTTGGATCTGCCGTTGCTGAAAACCGCCGCCCCGCACAACGCGCCTGAGCCAATTTCGACCGAATGGTTCTTCCCGCACGCTGCCGGCTGCACCACAGTGTACACATGCACAACCTGTGGTTACACAACATCGAAAGACAACGCGCGCTTTTCACGCCAAGCACCCTGGTCAGAAGAACCGCTGCCTCTGGAAAAAGTGGAAACACCCGACTGCAAGACCATCGATGCGCTGGTCGCATTTTTGCATATCCCCAAAGAACGCACCGCCAAGGCGGTATTCCTCACCGGTGTGCTGAACGGAAAAGAGCAACTGGTCATTGTGATCGTCCCCGGTGACCGCGAACTGGACGAACAACGTCTGGCGGCAGAGACCGGCATGACCTCCTGGCGACCGGCTCTGGAAGAGGAGATCAGCCGGGCGGGTGTGGTGCCGGGGTACGGTTCCGCCGTCGGCGTGCAGGGCGTTTTTGTGGCAGTCGATGCACAGATCCCGCTTTCAGCCAATCTGGTAGCCGGAGCGAACCAGCACGGATACCACCTGCTCAACGTGAATTACGGGCGCGATTTCACCGCCAACCTGGTCGCCGAGATCACCCATCCAAAACCCGGTGACCGCTGCCC
>DAISXR010000005.1:7292-33086 GCA_036825755.1 Anaerolineaceae bacterium | reverse complement strand
TACGATGATCGCAACGAGCGCGCCGGCGTCAAGTTCAACGACGCCGACCTGATCGGTATTCCCATCCGCATCACGGTCAGCCAGCGCGGAATCACCGCCGGTACGGTGGAATTCAAACGGCGCAGTGATCCTGCCCCTGCCCCCGTGACGCTTTCCGAGTTGATCCCACTGATCCAGCGGAATGTGAGTGAGTAATCCCTTCGGGCGAGGAAGGAAATAAATGAAACTTCGCCATAAACGAATACTGCTCGCCAGTATTTTCATCCTTGTGATCACCCTGAGCTGTTCACTGCCAACCGGGCTGCGTGATTGGATACGGGATACGGTGGTGGATACCATGGAAACCACCCCGACCACCCAATCAATAACGGAGACTGTTGCTGAAACCAGTCAGACACTGGATCTGGAAAAACCTACTGAAACCGAAACGCCTGCAGATACACCGACCGCTCCGGCAGACCTGGAAGGCGTCGTCACCGCTCTCACCGGCGATGAAGCCAATTTGCCGGATACCTATCGGACCACCTTTTCCATGACGTCCAAAGGGGCAGGCCCGTCTGGAGATGAATATATTCAGAATGTCGAAACCGAATCGGAATATAACCGCCCCGCCGGTTTGCAGCACAGTTCGGTCAATTATGACGGCAGCGGAACCTTCTCACATACCGACAGGTTTGAGCTGTACCGCCACGGAGAGCTTCTGGTTGTGTACACCCCGGATAATGCCACCGCTCCCTGTACACCCATCAGCGGTCTGGAAGAACAGATGAGCGATTTACTACTCATCCCCGAGTCTTTCATCCAATCGGTGAAGATTGGCGAACTGCTGGAATCGAATGTGACCGTCAATGAGATCGCCGCGGATCTCTACACCGTCGAAACGGCCGGCCTGCAAACAAATGCAGCCGTTTTCGAAGACGGCGAGGTGTGGATTGCCCGAGATGGCGGTTATGTTGTTCGTTTTACCGGCACCGCAAAGAGCGATGATGGTTCTCAGCAAAGTGCGGCCAGCGCCGAGGTTGAATGGGTTTACAATTTGTTGGATGCGGAACAGATGAACGATATCGCCCTGCCGGCAGAATGCCTTAACCCACAGCAGGCCGTTAATGATATACCGCTGCCCAATTCTGCGGTCAATCAGCAATCATTTGGCGGGATCGTGACCTTTACCACCCCCGATCAGCCGGAAGACACCGCCAATTTTTACCGGCAGGCTCTGCCGCCGCTGGGGTGGGAAATCACGGATGATTTGGACACAGGCGGTGTGATCATGCTGACCGCCCAAAAGGACGATCTGGATTTGCAGGTGATGATCACCCCAGAGAACAACGGATCGAGCGTGATCCTGACCACCATCTCACTGAAATAAGGCAAGTGACGTTATGGATTACCAGGCCACTTTTAACATCCCCATGTCCTCCCCGGATATCACCGATCTGGAGCGGCAGGCCGTGATGGATGTGCTGCAAACCACATCTTTCAGCATGGGGCCGCGCATTCAGGCCTTTGAAGATGCGTTCCGCCACTTTACCGGCTCAAAACATGCCATTGCGGTCAACTCCGGTACCGCCGGGCTGCATTTATGCATACACGCGGCAGGGGTGCAGGCTGGTGACTATGTGCTGACCACTCCCTTCTCGTTCATCTCGTCCACCAATGTAATCCTGTATGAGCGGGCCATCCCCATTTATGTGGATGTGGATCCGATGACCGGTAATATCGATACCAAACTGGCCGAAGAAGCCGCCCGTGATATCTCGGCGAGGGGCGGAGCTGCCAAAAACTGGCTGCCCCGTAAAGGAGCCGATGAGGGCGGTCATTTGAAAGCCCTGTTGAGTGTGGATGTGTTCGGTCAGCCAGCCGATTATTACCCGCTGCAGGCCATCACCAACTGGTACGGCATGAAACTGATCAACGATTCCTGCGAATCGCTGGGAGCTGTCTACAAAGACCGTAAAGCCGGCCGTTTGGGCGATTACGGCGTGTTCGCTTTTTACCCCAACAAGCAGATCACCACCGCCGAAGGCGGAATGATCGTCACCGATCATGATGACGCCGCCCGCATCATGCGCGCGCTGCGCAACCAGGGCCGCGTACCCGGCGATACCTGGCTGGATCATACCCTGATGGGTTACAACTACCGTCTGGATGAATTCAGTGCTGCCTTGGGCGCTGCCCAGATGCAGCGCATCGATGAACTGCTGGAAAAGCGAGACCGTGTTGCCGGCTGGTATAACCAGTATCTCTCACAGGTCGACGAGGTTGAGATCCCTTACGTCAGCTCCACCACCACACGCGTAAGCTGGTTTGTGTATGTGATCCGGCTGGCTCACCGCGTCGACCGGGCGGAATTCATCCGCAGCCTGGCACAAAGAGGCATCCCGTCGCGGCCGTATTTTAGCCCCATCCACCTGCAGCCCTTTATGGTGGAAAAGTTTGGCTACCGACCGGGCGATTTTCCCATCACCGAAGACCTGGGCAGGCGCGGTCTGGCGCTGCCGTTCTCCGGGATCATGACCGAGGAACAGGTTAAAACCGTCTGTTCGGTCATTAAAGAAATCCTTTCCGCAAGGTAAGGCATGGATTTTCCGGCTCAGTATATCCCTCCGCGACGTACCGGTCTGCTGTTCAACGGGCTGGTCATCGCCGCATTGCTGTTGTCCGGAGCTTTTTGCATCTGGTATGCGTTGAATCGCGCGCCGCAGGGAGACATCGCCATCTGGTACCTGGCCGGGATTATTCTGCTGGCTCCTGCGCTCTTATTTGCCTACGGCGCTTATGCGCTGTTGCAGGCCCGCTATGTGCTTGACCGGGATGGTTTGCGCATCCGCTGGGGTTTACGCAGTGAAGACGTCTCCATGGTAGATATCGAATGGATCCGCCCGGCCGGTGAACTGGGCTACCGGCTGCATCTGCCCCTGCTGCGCTGGCCTGGCTCCATTTATGGCCGCCGGGCTACCGAAGAGCTGGGCACAGTGGAGTTCCTGGCCTCGGATGCACATAACCTGCTGTTAATTGCCAGCGGCAACAAGGTATATGCCATCTCCCCCGCGGAGATGAGCCGATTTCTAAACTCTTTCAGACGGGCCAATGAAATGGGCAGCCTCACGCCGCTTTCCTCCTCCACCATCCTACCGGCGGCCTATTTCAAGCGCATCTGGAATGACCGCGCCGCCCGTATTCTGGTGCTGGTGGGAGCACTGGCGGACGGCGTACTCGCAATTGGCACCAGTGTGGTGGTCTCCTCCATCTCGCTGCTCTCCATGGGGTACGACAGCGCCGCGCAGCCATTTGAACCCGGTCCATCACAATATATGCTGCTGCTGCCCATTCTGGGTACCATGGTGTTTGTGTTCAACCTGCTGTTCGGCATGTTTTTGTACCGCCGCAAAGAAATGCAAATCATGTCTTATCTGCTGTGGGGCGGGAGCATTTTTACCTCCGCCTTATTACTCGCCGGCATTCTGGTGGCAGCCTTATGAACATTGATCCGATCAAGCTGATCATCGGAACCGCATTGGGTTGTATCATCGCGCTGGCAGCCCGTAAGGCGCGCGCCCTCAACCGGTTAGGGATGTGGGCCGCAGCCGGGCTGGGCGCTGTGATTATGGGGCTGGGCGGGTTTGGCTGGGCGGTGCTGTTGATGGGGTTCTTTATCTCCTCCAGCATCCTGTCACGCCTGTTCAAGCGCCAGAAGGCCAACCTGAGCGAAAAATACTCAAAAGGCAACGAACGCGATGCCGGTCAAGTGCTAGCCAATGGCGGGGTCGCCGGGGCTGCCGTTTTACTGCTGTTTGTATTCCCTCCGCAATCGAGCGGGACCCTCGGGTTGTTGCCCTGGCTTGCCTGCGCAGCCGCGCTTGCCGCCGCCAACGCGGATACCTGGGCCACAGAACTTGGCGCGCTCAGCCCCAAACCGCCCCGCTTGATCACCAACCTGAAATTGGTGGAGCGCGGCACCTCGGGCGGGGTCACACTCACCGGTACAGCCGCCGCCCTGGCGGGCAGCGCCTTCATCGCGCTGCTGGCAGTCCTGTTCCGGCCGAATGATATCCCGCAGGTCGGTCTATCTGCGGCAGCGGACTTTTCTCTGGCAGCCGAGTTCCTGCTCATCACACTGGCCGGACTGCTAGGCAGTCTGGTGGATTCGTTGCTCGGGGCCACCGTGCAAGCCATCTACTGGTGCCCCAGATGCCAAAAGGAAACCGAAAAACATCCCCGCCACACCTGCGGAAGTGATACAATCCTGTTTCGGGGTTTTTCGTGGCTGGATAACGATTGGGTCAATACCCTGTGCACCCTCAGCAGCGCCGTGCTGGTTTTGCTGATCATCCTGCTGTAATTTCTGTTTCATCAAAGACAATTCATGAAAACGCAAAAAGCCTATCGCATTTATTTGCTGATTTCCTTCCTTCTCAACGGCTTCTACTGGATGAACTTCTCAGTGGACAGTGTTTACTTTGTGGTGACTGCCCAACTGGATCCGCTGCAACTGGTGCTGGTGGGCACAGCACTGGAGGTGGCCGTGCTGCTGTTTGAGGTACCCACCGGCATCGTGGCTGATCTGTACAGCCGCCGGTTATCCACCATCATCGGTTTCCTGCTGATCGGCGTTGGGTTCATCATCCAGGGTGCTTTCGCGTTCTTTGTGCCCATTTTGCTGGCTCAAATTGTGTGGGGGCTGGGTCACACCTTCACCAGCGGCGCCATCGAAGCCTGGATCAC
This sequence comes from Anaerolineaceae bacterium, assembly GCA_036825755.1. Lineage (GTDB taxonomy): Bacteria > Chloroflexota > Anaerolineae > Anaerolineales > Anaerolineaceae > JAJFTV01. Next base: position 28,361 of record DAISXR010000005.1, on the reverse strand, counting down.
CGATGAGATTGGCGAAGAGAACGCCGGTCCGGCTTTTCTCAAGGGCGCGCAGTACTCGCGCATCGGCGGGATGCTGGGCATCGCTGGCGGCACCTTGCTGGGTTTGATCTCTCTGCGCCTGCCCGTTCTCGTCGCAGGCGGGTTGATTGCCCTGCTGGGGGTGTTGATGATGCTGATCATGCCCGAAGACAACTTCCACCCTGCCAAACGGGAAGAAATGCACACCTTTCAAAACATGCTGCACACCTACAAACAGGGCATGGGCATGCTGAAGGTGCGGCCCATCCTGATCAGCATTTTGGCGATTGGCTTTTTCTACGGTCTGTACAGCGAAGGCTTCGACCGTATGTGGGTGGCCCTCATGCTGGAAAAATTCACCTTCCCGCTCTGGCAGCCGGTGGTCTGGTTTGGGCTGATCAGCATGGCAGAGCAGGGTCTGTCAGCCTGGGCGCTCAACTGGGTGAATAAACGGCTTGATTTCACCGGCACGCGCGGGTTGATCAAAGCCTTATTGATCGCCAGCGCAGCGCTGAGCCTGGCGATGGCCTTATTCGCTTATTCCGGGTGGTTGGGTCTCGCCGTTGCCCTGCTGGTGATCATCGCCGTGCTGCGCAACGTGATCTATCCGCTGCACACCGCCTGGGTGAACCGCAAGCTGGAGCCCGGCGTGCGCGCCACCATGCTTTCCATCTCAGGCCAGGTAGATGCCATCGGGCAGATCGCCGGAGGTCCGGGTGTGGGTATGATTGGACAGCGTGTGTCCATGTCGGCCGGTATTCTCACCTCGGCGCTGCTGCTCACCCCGGTGCTGGGCCTGCTGGCACGCCAGTTTGTGAAGAACACAGAAGATACCGCGGCAGAGGCTGCAGCCAGGGAACAGGTGTCGTAACACGATACTGCGTTCAAAACGATCCCGTAGGGAGCGGTTCATTAACCGCCCCCTATTTTTTTTATGTGTGAAATCCGTCAACGAATACGTTCGCACTTCATGCGAACGAAAAACGAATAAACGAATATCGAATCAGGGCGTGATGAAACCATTTTCCGTTACGCAAATCATGTATCGTTCGCCATTTTTCATTCGTTTATTCGTTTGCTCTCAAACCACTAAAAACCCATTCATACAGAATCAATCCCTGACTCACCCCATTCGTTGATGGCTTCAAATATAAAAAGGCTGCCCTTTTCAGGACAGCCCACCTATCATCATTCGATTCACTCCCCTACCGCAGAATCGCGCTCAGCGCCGCCTGGAACAACGTATTGGGCAGCAGGCTCAACACCACTGCCGCGACAGCCGACCCAATGGTCACCAGCCGCAGCCAGAAATCAGCATTCACCTGCGGCTCACCGGGCTTCATGTACATCATCACCACCACGCGCAGATAGTAAAACGCTGAGATCACCGAGGTGAGCAAACCGATCACAGCCAGCGTGACGTAACCACCCATCACCGCGCTGCGGAACAAATAAAACTTGCCCCAGAACCCAATCGTCAGCGGCATGCCGGTGAAGGAAAGCATGGCGATCAGCATGGAAAGCGCCAGCCAGGGTGATTTCTTTGCCAGCCCGGCGTAATCCTCCAGTTCGAGCCCCACGCCCATCTCGCGCTCCATCGCCGTCACCACACCCCAGGCCGCAAAGTTGGCTAGGGCGTAGGAACCCAGGAAGAACAGCATAGCCGAAACCATCTCCGTTCGCAAAGGTCCCTGGCTGAAGGTGACAAAGGCCATCAGCAGATAACCCCCATGCGCGATGGAGGAATACCCCAGCATGCGTTTGATGTTCTTTTGCGAGATGGCCAGCAGATTGCCCACCAGCATGGTGAGGATTGACAGTCCCGCCAGCGCCGGCGCCATATCGGCGGATACAGACGGGAAAGCGGTCATAAATACCCTCATCAAAGCCGCCGCACCGGCTGCCTTGGCGCCGATGGACATGAAGCCGGTCACCGGGGTGGGCGCGCCCTGATACACATCCGGCGCCCAGCCGTGAAATGGTACAACCGCCATCTTGAACGCGAAACCCACCAGCAGCATACCTCCGCCGATGATAAACAGCGTGGGGTTCACCAGTTGACCCGTCTCCGCAGCAGCCAAAACCGCCTGCAGATTGGTCGATCCGCTGGCCCCAAAGATCAACGCCACCCCGTACAGCACAAAAGCCGCCGCGAAGGTGCCCAAAATGAAATATTTGAGCGATGATTCTTCCGATTCCACCCGCGGGATGGCGAACCCGGCCAGGATGTACAGCGGGATGGATAGCGTTTCCAGTGCCAGGAAGATGATGAGCAGATCGTTGGCGTGTGCCATCAGCATCATGCCCGAGATGGACAGCATCAGCAAGGGATAAAACTCACCCCGCTCGATCCCCATCCGCTTGAGATAGTCATACGCCAGGCCGATGGCCAGCAGGCCGCACAGCAGAAAGATGGAACTCAGGAACACGCTGAACCCATCCACCGCCACCATACCCTTGAAGGCCGTGGCATCCCACGTCAGACGAGGCAGGTTGAGGCCCAGCGCCACTGCCAGCGCCAGGGCTGCCAGAAAAGCAGTGATCCCTTTTTGTTTATCCGGGATCCACAAATCCACCAGGAGCAGCACAACTGCCGAGCCGATCACGACAACCACGGGCAGGATAGTCATCAGGTCATTATTTGTCATCGAAATCATTCTCCTAACAGGCTGCTACTGAATTACCAGCGCGGCGCTTTGCACCATTTCCACCAGGTGTTCCACGGTCGGGTTGATCAGATCAAAGAAGGGCTGGGGATACAAACCGATCCAGAAGATCAGAACCAGGATGGGAGCCAGGATGGCGATCTCACGCCAGTTAAGATCTTTGAGCTGTTTGTTTTCTTCATGCCGTACCGGGCCCAGAAAGACTTTTTCAAACATCTGGAAGAGATACACAGCCGCCAGAATGACGCCCAGGGCCGCCACTCCCGCGAACCACGGGCTGCCCAACACGATCGAATTGAAGGCGCCTAGCAGGATGGTGAACTCACCCACGAAACCGTTCAAACCCGGCAGACCCACCGATGAAAGCGTGACCACCAGCATGATGGTTCCCATCACCGGTACCACCTTCCACAACCCGCCGAAGGCCTCCAGCGCGCGGGTGTGACGGCGTTCGTACAGCATACCCACCAGCAGGAACAGAGCGCCCGTGCTGAGACCGTGGTTGACCATCTGCAGGATAGCCCCGGAAACACCCTGCGGGTTGAGGGCGAACAAACCCAGCATGACAAACCCAAGGTGACTGATAGATGAATACGCCACCAGCTTCTTCAGGTCTTTCTGGGCAAACGATACAGCCGCCCCATACAGGATACCAATGACAGCCAGAACCGCGATCACCGGCGCGGCCTTTACGGACATTTCAGGGAACAGACCCAGATTGAAACGTAAAAATCCGTAGGTGCCCATCTTCAGCAATACGCCGGCTAAAATAACCGAAGCCGGGGTGGGCGCCTGCACGTGGGCATCCGGCAGCCAGGTGTGTAACGGCCACATGGGCACCTTCACCGCGAACGCGATGGCAAATGCCAGGAACAGCCATAACTGCACACCGGTAAACAATTGCCGGTTGGCGATCAATTCAGGGTACGAGAAGGTACCGGCGCTCAAACCAATAAAGAAGATAGCAACCATCATGAAAATGGAGCCGGCCATGGTATACAGGAAGAACTTCACCGCCGCGTAAATGCGGTTTTCACTGCCCCAGATGCCGATCAGGAAATACATAGGGATGAGCGTCAGTTCCCAGAACAGGAAGAACAGCACCAGATCCAGCGAGAGAAACACGCCCAACAGGGCAGTCTCGAGCAGCATGAACACCAGCATAAAGGTTTTGACGCGTTCCTGAATGCTGCCCCAGGTGGATAAAATGACCAGCGGGGTCAAAAAGGTGGTCAGCAGCACCATCAGGATGTTCAGGCCATCCAGCCCCATCTCCAGTTGAACCTGTAAGGTGCCGGCCTGGATCCACGGCAGGGTGAAACCCATCTGGATATCCGTGTTCTCCGGATCAAAGCCTGCCAGCATCCACAGTGAGATCGCAAATGTGACCAGCGACGCGGCCAGAGCCGTCCACCGCGCGGCATTTTTTTGTTCCGGTTTGAAAAAAGCAATCACCGCCATTCCCACAAGCGGGAAAAAGGTCACCCAGAAAAGCGGATTGGTGAGGATATTCATAGGCTCGCCCCTTCCCATTCGACCATGCTGTCTCTTTGACTGCTAATTGGATCCATGCTCTCTCCCGAAGGAAGTATTATCGTAAGATGATATAAAAGACGATCGCGACAGCGCCCAGCAAAATACCCAGGGCATAGGTGCGGATGTAACCGGTCTGGAAGCGGCGTGCGAACCCTGAAAGAGCACGCGCCAGACCGCCCACATCGTTGACGGCCCCATCAATCACTTCCTGATCAAACCACTCGCCCAGCAGCACATTGGAGATGTAGTTGTATGGCCGCACGATGATGGCGTGGTACAGCTCATCCACCCACCATTTACGGTTCATCGCTTTGAAGAACCATCCCAGCATCCCTGCCAGCGGATCGGTGAAGGCGTTTCGGCCCAATGAAACCCGGCCGTACAGCACCCAGGCTAATACCAGACCCGCCAGCGCCACCGCCAGCGAAATCAGGGCGATGGTGAACGAGAACTCCACCTCAAGACCGGCAGCCACAGAGTGCTCCAGCCAGGAGCCCAGTGTGTGTACCCCCGGAAGGTTGAGTAATCCGCCCGCCACTGATAGCACCGCCAGAATGACCAGCGGTACGGTCATTACCGGTGAACTTTCGGTGGCATGCTCGGCCAGCGAGCTGCGCGGTTTGCCGGAAAAGACCAGGAAGATCTGCCGCCCCATGTAGAATGCGGTCAGAAAAGCCGCGACGATGAGGATGATAAACACAGGCAGTGAGCGTGTACTGGCGGCTCCCAGAATCTCGTCCTTCGAGAAAAAGCCCGACAGCGGCGCGATGCCTGAGATAGCCAGCGCGCCGATTAAATACACCCAGAAGGTGACGCGCATACGCCGGTCCAGACCGCCCATGTTGCGCATGTCCTGCGGATCGACTTCCATGTCGTGCTCGTTGTTGTGGCTGCGCCCTTTGGGGTGCGCGCCGCGCTCCATCCCCTGAATAACCGAGCCGGACGAAAGGAAGAGCAGCGCCTTGAAAAAAGCATGCGTGGCCAGGTGGAAAATGGCCGCCACATAGGCGCCCATCCCGGCCGCCGCCACCATAAAGCCCAACTGGCTGATGGTGGAATACGCCAGCACCCGTTTGATGTCATACTGCGCCACGGCGATGGTTGCGGCAAAAATGGCGGTAATCGCGCCCACCCACATCACCACCGAAGAGGCGGCCGGCGCCAGCGTAAACAGCGCCGATGAGCGCACCACCAGATAGACCCCTGCCGTCACCATGGTGGCGGCATGGATCAACGCGGATACCGGTGTAGGGCCGGCCATGGCATCCGGAAGCCACACATATAGCGGGAGTTGAGCTGATTTACCGGCCACGCCCAACAGCATAAACAGGGTGACGGCCAGCAGCAGCCCCACCGACGCGCCGGAGGCCTGTTCAAACACCTGGTCAAATTGCAGGGTGCCAAATGCCCCAAACAGCAGGAACATGGCGATCAGCAAACCAAAATCGCCGACGCGGTTGACGATAAAAGCCTTCTTGCCGGCCTGTGCGTTTGCGATGCCGTCGGCGCCTTTCTCAAACCAGAAACCGATCAGCAGATACGAGCACAGCCCCACGCCTTCCCAGCCCACAAACAGCATCAGGTAGTTGTCGGCAGTCACCAGCAGCAGCATGGCGATGATGAACAAATTGAAGTAAACAAAAAAGCGGCGGTAGCGACCCACATCGTGATTGTGGCGCACGTCGTCATACATGTACTGCACGGCGTAGATGTGGATCAATGTACCTACGCCGGTGACCACCAGCATCATCACGGTGGATAGCGTATCCACGCGGAAGATCCAGTTGACGTCAAAGGTGCCCACGCTGATCCAGTCAGCCAGTTTGAGGCGGATGGCTTCTTCCTGACCGCGCAGCGCCAGCAGCAGAGCCACTGCCAGGGCAAATGAAAGCGCGGTGGCCACGCTGGCAATCCACCCGGCGGCTTTTTCGCCGATTCTATTTCCGAAGATCAGATTGAACAGCAGGCCAATTAACGGAAAGAAAATCACCCAGGGGGTAAAGTTGAAGATCGAAAGGGGTACGGTTTCACTCAAGGCCATGATGATCTCCAATCACTTGTCAGCCGTTCAGACTGTTCATCTGGTCAATATCGATACTCTTTTTGGCGCGGAATATGGCAATCACCAACGCCAGACCCACCGCCACTTCGGCGGCCGCCACCGACATGACAAAGAAAACAAATACCTGCCCGGTGATGTTCTGGTAATACGTGGCGAATGAGACAAATGCCAGGTTAGCTGCGTTGAACATCAACTCGAGGGACATAAAAATAACTAATGCGTTTTTTCGGAGCGTGACACCGATGATCCCGGCCGCAAACATGACCGCTGAGAGGGCCAAAAAATACGTGATGGGAGGCAGGGTAAGCTGCATGTTATTTTTCCTCCACGGTTTCACTCGGGGTGGAAGTTTTTTCAATGATGGGAAGCTGCTTCCCACCGCGACGGGTCAACACCACCGCGCCGATGGTAGCGGAAAGGATGATCCCACCTACCATTAAAATCGGCAGAACGTACTGATCCATCAACAGACCGCCAATGGCTCCGGGAGAGCCAAAATCAGACGGCGGGCCGGCCATTTCGCTCTCTCCGCCCATCTGCGTGCCCAGAAAAATGACCACCAGCAGCAGAAACACGGCCAGCAGCGCCCCAACCACCCAGCGCTGCCCTTTGAGCGGCTCCAGGAACGAAAGCTCTTCGGTACCCAGCATCATCACCACAAACAAAAACAGCACCATGATGGCCCCGGCGTACACCGCGATCTGGGTAAATCCAATGAACGGCGCTCCCAATATCAGGTACAGCACCGCGATGGTGGCAAAGTTCAACACCAGAAACAGCACGGCAAACACCGGCTGTCGAGCCAGCAGCATGGCTGCCGCCGTGGCAACCGCCAGCAGCGCCAGCACCCCAAAGACGATATAGCCAGGCAATACGGATGAGAGATCCATACTAGTCCTCCGGATCCTTCATTTCAGGCACCGAACGGGTGAATTTGCCGGGTTCGGTTTTCTGCGGGGTGGGTTTCCCGTTCGGACCCACCGGCTGGAGCAGCATTTCACGGGTATAGATGGCGTCCTTGCGGTCGATAAAATTAAGCTCATAGTTGTCGCTCAACGTGATGGCTTCCGTGGGGCAGGCGTCTTCGCAATAACCGCAGAAGATGCAGCGCAGCATGTTGATCTCATAGGTGCTGGCATACCGCTCGCCGGGTGAATAACGCTCTTCATCGTGATTTTCCGACGCTTCCACAAAAATGGCATCCGCCGGGCAGGCTGCCGCACAAAGGGCGCAGCCAATACATTTTTCCAACCCGTTATCATATCGGTTTAAAACATGCCGGCCTTTAAAACGAGCTGAAACCGGCCGTTTCACCTCAGGATACGGCATGGTGACCGGTTTCTCAAACATCGATTTGAATGTGGTCCAGAACCCCTTCAGCATAACTAGCCTCCCACCACCAGGATGACAAATGCAGTGATCATTGTGTTGAGCAGGGCCAGCGGAAAGAGTACCTTCCAGCCCAATGCCATCAGCCGGTCGTAGCGGAAGCGCGGAATGGACGCGCGAATCCAGATCATGATACCCAGCGAGATGATCACCTTGATCAGCAGATAAATGGGTCCAAGCCAAGGCAGCTTATCCACAAACGGCCCCATGTATCCGCCAAAAAACAGCGTAGCCCAGATCATCGATACCACAAACATCTTGATGTACTCGGCCATAAAAAAGACGGCGAATTTCATACCGGAATACTCAGCGTGATACCCTGCGGTCAGTTCCTGCTCCGCTTCAGGCATATCAAACGGCGAGCGGTTCACCTCGGCCAGCGCGGCGATATAAAAGATCACCGCGGCCACCGGCTGCAGAAACACATACCATAATTTGGATTGCGCTTCCACAATATCCACCATGCTGAGCGAGCCTGCCAGCATGACCGGCCCCATAACCGAGAAACCCATCGACAGTTCATAGCTGATCATTTGCGCGGTAGAACGCAAACCGCCTAACGTGGCATACTTGTTATTGGATGACCAGCCCGCCAGGGTGATGCCATACACCGCGATGGAGGTGATGGAAAGGATGTACAGCAGCGCCACGTTGATATCAGCGATGTACAGGTGAATGGTGCGCCCAAAAAGATTGATATCACGTCCCCACGGGATGACCCCCGGAATGATGAGGGCCGGCATCACCGTGATGATGGGCGCCAGGAAGAAGATACTTTTTATGGCGCCGGCGGGGGTCAATTCCTCTTTAAAGATCAGCTTGATCGCGTCGGCAATCGGCTGAAGCAGACCCCACGGGCCGGTGCGGTTGGGACCAAACCGGACCTGAATGCGGGCCTGCAGTCTGCGCTCATACACCGTGGTGTACGCAAATGCGCCTGTCAAAAAGAGCACCAGAATGAGCGATTTGACAATTACTTCTATGATCGTCGCAAGTTCCATATCCGGTCCTTTTATTCTTCAGTACCATCTGCCTGATGCAGCACAGCGGCTGCCGGCTCATTGACAGGGATTCCCGTACTACGCGCGGACAGAGCGACATCGGCCTGAAGCGACGGGTCAAACACCAGATCCACCTCAACCTGTGAACCGTTCACGGTCAGGAGGGCTTTATTGCCGGTGATGCCGGAGCGGGCGGCGGTATCCGGATGGATCACGATACCGGTTTTGGCGCGACGGTTTTTCAACAAGGGCGCTGACATCATGGTGCGGCTCTGGTCATACAGTTTGGTGATGGGAACCAGCCGTAAACTGCCTTCTGCCAGCGGTCGTTCACTGCCCAATGAGAAGCGAGCAAAACCATTTTCAGTCGGCCGGTTTACATTCGGCAGCCGTTTTCCCAAACCCTGCCGGTTTTCATACTGCGTTCCGCCGTAATAAAGATCCTTGCGTTCGATGATGGGCCATTGCTGGATGCACTCAGCCAGGCAGGCGTAGTCAATATCTTCATAACCGGCGGTCTGGCGGGCAATCTCTTTCATCACCAGCGCAGCCGATTTCTCTTCCAGTTGCAGCCCCAGCAGGTGGGCAATCCGCGCGGTAATCGTAAAATCGGCCTGCGCCCCGGCCAGCGGGCTGACAGCCTGATAGAAGCGCTGGACGTGCCGTTCTCCTGAGGTATAGGTACCCTCACGTTCGGTAAAGGCCAGCGCAGGGAAGACCACATCGGCCATTTTGGCTGTTTCGGTCAGGAAGAGATCCTGCACCACCACAAAATCTGCCGTATCCACGGCGTGAGCAAACTCAGGCTGTCCCTGTACGGGATCGGCTCCGGCGATGTATACGCAGCCGGCCTTTTTGATCTGGTTGATCAGCCCCGGATCGGCGCTGAAACCCATATCCCAGGCACCCTGCATATTGCCTTGGTGCCACACCGCGACCAGTCCGTTGTTAGGTCGGTCATAATGCCCGGTGCTCGTCAACAACTGGACACAGGCCTGCGCCAGGTTCTGTGATGTTTCGAGCCCAATACCTTCGCTGCCGTAGAAAATAACGGCATTTTTGGCCCCTGAGAAAGCTTCCACCGCGGCGCGGAAGGTTTCATCCACACTGGTGCTCCCGTACAGCAGTGAATTGAAAGCATGGTTTTCCTGCCCGTACGCATAGCGGATCACGTGGTCGGCATATTGATCCAGTTTGGTCTCGCGCGGGTTCATCACAATCAGGGTGGCACCCCGTTCGGATGCCTGTTTGACTCGCAGCCACCAGATAGGGGCCTCTTCCTGTAAATCGCTGGCCACCACCAGAATGGCATCACCCTTGCCCAGCTCGCCCAGGTTGGAGCCTGGGGTTAAGCCAAAACTGGCTACGGCGTCACCGCCGGCCATGTAGGTATACAACAGCGTCTTGCCGTTCTGATGCCGGGTGATCCGGGCCAGGTTGAAGTAATCTTCGTTGCTCAGGCGTCCGCCAACCAGCGTCACCAACCGCGAGCCGATTTCATGCATCTTTCGCGCGGTCAAATCCAGCGCTTCGTCCCACGAGCAGGGTACCAGTTCATCGTTGACCCGTTTCATGGGGGTGGTGAGGCGAGTTTCCTCCTCCGGGTAATGGTACACAAAGCGGCCTTTATCGCAGATCCAGATTTCATTGATCTGTTCATTCTGGCGCGGCATCACCCGCTTGACCACAAAATTGCCGCCCGATTTGGCTTCGCGGCGGGTATCCAGTACGGTATTGCACCCCACCGGGCAGTGATTGCACAATGAAGCCACGGGGCGCATTTCCCACGGCCTGGCGCGAAAACGAAAATCGCGCGAGGTCAGCGCACCCACCGGGCAAATATCGGTGGTATTGCCGGAATAGATTGAATCAAACGGCGGGTCTGAATAGGTGACAATTTCGGTGGTCCGCTCGCGATGCAAAAATTGCAGCACCGGGTCGCCGGCGATCTTGTCCTGAAAACGGATACAACGCCCGCACTGGATGCAGCGTTCCTGATCCAGCACAATCAGATCACCCAGTAGATAATGTTTTGCCAGGTGTTTCTTGTCTTCCAGGTCAATCCGGCTGCTGATGGGCCCGTGCGCCATGGTCAGATTTTGCAGGGGGCATTCTCCGCCTTTGTCGCAAATGGGGCAATCCAGCGGGTGCGAGGTAAGCAAAAACTCCAGCATGCTTCGCTGGGCATCCTTTACTTTGGCCGTATTGATGCGCACCACCATTCCTTCGGTGGCTTCGGTGGTACAGGCGGTTTCCAGTTTGGGACCAAACAGAAATTTGGGGGTGCCGTCAGCTTCTAACTGAACCTGCCCGGTAGCGCGGTCGATCAACGGCCGGCCGATCTCCACCAGACACATGCGGCACATGCCCACCGGCTCCATTTTGGGATGGTAGCAAAAGACGGGAATATCCACGTCAATCACGCGGGCCGCATTCACAACCAGCGTGCCTTTTGGCACGGTTACAGTCTTGTCATCGATGGTCAGCGTAACTTCTTGCGCCATGCAGCTAACTCCTTACCAGGGCTTCAAAATCCGGGCGAAAACGCTCGATGCTCGACATGACTGCCGGCACCGAAAAATCGCCCAGAGGGCACAGAGGCGTACCGGGGATTTGTTTTGCAATACTGTACAGCAGATCGATATCTCCCCGTGTTGCATCGCCGCGCATGAATTTTTCCATCACCTTTTTCATCCAATAAGTTCCTTCACGGCAGGGCGTGCATTTTCCGCAGGACTCATGCTGGAAAAAGCGCACCGTTTTACTCACCACCCAGGCCGCGCTGATGGTCTCATCGATCACCATTACCGACGCGGAGCCCAGCGCGCAACCCAGCGTGGGAACAGATTCCCAGTCCATGGGTGTATCCAGGGCTTTATCATCCGCCACAATCAGGCAGGATGAAGCGCCGGCCGGCATGATGGCCTTAATTTTGGCATCGTCGATGATACCCCCGCCGTGGTTGTAGATCAACTCTCGAAAGGTGGTTCCCAGCGGAAGCTCATAGTTGCCGGGTTTCTTCACCCGCCCGGAAAGTGAGAAGATCTTTACACCCGGGCTTTTTACGGTGCCCATCGAGCTGAACCATTCAGGTCCCTTCTCGAGAATGGGCGGGAGGTTGGCCAGTGTCTCCACATTGTTGATGACCGTAGGGCGGTTGTACAGGCCGGCTACCGCCGGAAAAGGCGGTTTAACGCGCGGCTGCCCGCGTTTGCCTTCAATCGATTCGAGCATGGCGGTTTCTTCACCACAAATATATGCGCCGGCGCCCAGATGGGTGTAAAGACGCAGGTTGTAATCCTTGCCAAACAGATCACTGCCCAGCAGCTTTTCTCTTTCCAACTCGGCGATGCAGTCATCCAGTTGATTGGCCAGCTCCCAGAATTCGCCGCGCAGGTAAATATATCCAACCTGTGCCTGAACGGCGTAACAGGCAATCATCAACCCTTCCAGAAACTGGTACGGGTTACCAGTGATAATCTCTCGGTCTTTAAAGGTCCCAGGTTCCGATTCATCGGCGTTGGCCACCACATAATGCGGCCACAGGTCATTGGGCAGAAAGCTCCATTTCACGCCGGTGGGAAAACCCGCCCCACCACGTCCGCGCAGCCCGGAAGTTTTAACCAGATCAATGACCTCAACCGGTTTGTAGGTGGTCACCGCCTTGCGGAATGGCTCAAAACCGCCGTGTTCGCGATAGACGCGCAGTTGGTTCAGTTCAGGTATCTCGCGGTGGCGAAGCAGAATATGCTCTGTCATTCAGCCTCCCTGGCATGCGCCTGGCGCACCTCGTCGATAAAGGCAATCGCCGTATCGATGGTCTGGTGGTCGTGATAGTAAATGGCTCCGTCAGCCTGCACCTGGAACATGGGGGCGTTGTGGCAGCTTGCCAGGCACATAACGGCTTCCACAGTGAACAAACCGTCCGGTGTGGTTTCACCGGGTTGAATGCCCAGATACTCGCATACCTGCTTCAAAAATTGATCAGCTCCGCGCAGGGCGCAGGCAATATCGTTGCAGATCTGGATGCGGTAGCGTCCGCCCGGTTCCTGGTGAAACAGAGAATAGAACCCTACCAGCGTGGTCACCTCGGTGGTGGATACCCCCGCGATCTCGCCGATTTCATGCATGGATTGCAGCGAAACATAGCCTTCCTTCCGCTGCGCCAGAAACAGAAGCGGCATCAGCGCCGAACGCATCTGGTCCGGCGGATACTTGGACTTGATCCGTTCAATTTCATCGTGATACTTGCTGAGCAGTTGGTTCACCGGTCTACATCTCCCAGAACAATATCCGTGCTGGCAATGGTCGCCACCACATCAGCCACAAAAAGGCCCTTCATCAATATGGGCAGCGCCTGAACAATGGCAAATGACTGCGTGCGGAAGTGCACCCTGTAGGGTTTATTGGTTCCATCACTTTCCAGGTATATGCCATATTCCCCCCGCGGCGACTCGATGGGTACATACACCGAACCCTTTGGGAGGTTAAAGCCTTCCGTCCACAGTTTGAAGTGATGGATTAGCGCCTCCATGCTCACCCCAATGGAGGAGCGGGGCGGCGCCACAAATTTACCGTTGCTGCTGATTACCGGGCCGTAAGGCAGTTTATCCAGCGCCTGCTCGATGATGCGCAGCGATTGGCGCATCTCGGCGACACGCACCTTATAACGAGAGTAAATGTCGCCATTTGGCTCGGTGGGGATGTCAAAGTCATACTGCTCGTATCCGCAGTAAGGATTGGCTTTGCGCAGGTCATAAGCCAGCCCGGTGGCGCGCAGGAAGGGTCCGGTCAGACCCATTTCAATGCACTGCTCACGGCTGATCACGCCCAGACCCTGGGTGCGTTTTTTGAAAATCGGGTTGTCGTTCAGCAGCGCTTCATACTGCTTGATGCGCTCCCATTGGGTGGCTACATACTTCCGTACCGCATCCTCAAATTCGACCGGCACGTCCCGCCACACCCCTCCGGGGCGAAAATAAGTGGTCATCACACGCTGCCCGGAAACCAGTTCCATGATATCCAGAATGGTTTCGCGTTCGCGCAGCGTGAAAAAGAACATGCTCAACGCGCCCAGATCCAGCCCGGTGCTGGCCACAAACAGCAGGTGATTGCTGAGACGGTTCAATTCCACCAAAATCACCCGCAGTGCCTGCGCACGCGGCGGTACATCCAACCCGGCCAGTTTTTCAACGGCCAGGCAATACGCCAGGTTGTTGCCCAGCGAATCCATGTAGTCCTGCCGGTCGGTCATCACCTCAGCCTGTAAATAGCGTTTTGACTCCATGGATTTTTCGATCCCGGTGTGCAAAAAGCCCACATCCGGGATGGTATTGACGACAATTTCGCCGTCCAGTTCAAGGATGACTCGCAGAACCCCGTGCGTGCTGGGGTGCTGGGGGCCCATGTTCAAAACCATGGTCTCTCCCCGCAGCGCGCGTTCAGAAACCAGGTGTTTGAACTGTTCCAGGTCTACATCATGAATATCACTCATCGGCTACCGCTCTCCTGGATCATCGAATTTCCCCCCTAGCGGGATGGAACATTTTTCCGTACACGAATCTCATCCGCGTTGAATGTGTACTGAACTTCTTCATACCCCAACGGGTAATCCTTGCGCAGCGGGTGCCCCTGCCAGGATTCCGGCATCATGATCCTGCGCGGGTCGGAATGCCCATCAAAGGTAATACCAAACAGATCCATCACCTCGCGTTCGTACCAGTTGGCGTTTTTATACACCACCTCAGAGGTACGAATGGAGGGTGCATTGCCATCCAGCGGCACCCTGAGCAGGATACGCGTATTCAGGCCAAACGAATACAGGCGGTACAGAAGGTGAAAACGGGGTTCCTGCTGCGGCCAATAATCCACCGCAGTGATATCCAGCAGCATCTCAAAATGAAATTCCTGCTTCAGTACCGTTAAGGCTTCGATATTATGCTCTGCCGATAAAATCAGCGTTGTTTCCCCGCGAAAATCACTCCGCTGTGCGCCGTAACGTTCCTGGATCGCCGCGCAGGCTTTCTCAAACAATTCTTCCATTGATCATCCTTTCAAAAAAGGAGCGTTTCAGAAAAAAGGCAGGTTACGTTATGACCACTCGTTCAGTCGTTCGTGGTTCACTTTTTCATGCAAAGTGATAATGCCGTGGATCAGGGCTTCCGGGCGGGGCGGGCAGCCGGCCACGTACACATCCACCGGCACAATCTCATCCACGCCCTGCAGGATGGCGTAATTGTTGAATACGCCGCCCGTTGATGCGCAGTCACCCATGGCGAGTACCCATTTTGGATCCGGCATCTGATCATACAGCCGGCGCAGAACCGGCGCCATTTTGTTGGCAACCCGGCCTGCCACAATCATCAAATCAGCCTGGCGCGGACTGGCGCGCATCAGCTCCATCCCAAACCGGCTCAAATCCAACCGGGGCGCCTGTGACATCATCATTTCGATGGCGCAGCAGGCCAATCCAAACAACATGGGCCACATCGATTTTGTGCGGGCCCAGTTGACAGCATCTTCAAGGGTTGTGGTGACAATGCCAAAATTCGCTGTTTTTTGTTCTATTCCCATTCCATTGCCCCTTTCTTCCAGCCATACACAAATGCGGCCTCCAGGATAAAGGCAAAGACCAGCATTACAATGAAGCCCTTCATTCCGGCGTCACGAAAAGCGACAGCCCACGGTAAAAAAATCACGACTTCGATGTCGAATAGAATAAACAGAACCGCTACCAGATAGTACTTTACCGATATTCGTCTGCGGCCGGGACCAAAAGGCACAATTCCGCTTTCGTAAGGTTGTGACTTCACTTTGGTTGGGCGGCGGGGGCCAAAGATGATGCCCAAACCAACCGCAATCAATGCGATGACCAGCGCTACAATGAATAACAACGCTAACGGAAGATAGTCATTGACCATGAGATCATCCTTAAATATGGTGTATTCCACTGAAATATATCATATTTGCAGTGGGGCTGTCAATTTTTGTTCAGTTTCACCAGGCTGCTTTCGCCCTTCCCTGAGACGCGCTCAGAGGTTATGGCAGGTATTCTCTCAAGTTGCGGCTTTTTGAGGGGTGCCGCAGCTTGCGCAGCGCCTTGGCCTCAATCTGGCGGATCCGCTCGCGGGTGACGTTGAAATACCGGCTCACTTCCTCGAGCGTGTGATCCTTTCCATCAATCAAACCAAACCGCAACTCCAATACCTGTCGTTCTCGTTCGGAAAGCACAGCAAGAGCGTGTTGAACCTGTTCCCGCAGCATTTCACGCGCCGCGGCATCCATGGGTTCAAGTGCCTCCTCGTCCTCAATAAAATCGCCCAACTGGCTGCTGTCTTCATCCCCCACCGGGCGTTCAAGTGAAACCGGTTCTTCAGCCGACTGCAGGATGCGCTGGACTTTTGATGAAGCCCACACCCAACGTCGCTGCAAATCCGGATCGATTGGCAATTTTTCGGCCAGGGCGTGCTTGATCTGTGCAACATCCGCACTGGTCATCAGATCTGATTCAAGGGCCAGTTCCTCATGGGTTGGCTCACGTCCCAGCGTTTGAATCATGGAACGCTGGACCCGTAAAAGCCGGGTGATGGCCTCAAACAAATGCACCGGGATACGGATGGTGCGGGCCTGTTCGGCGATATAGCGGCTGATGGATTGACGAATCCACCAGGTGGCGTACGTGCTGAACTTGAACCCGCGCGCCGGATCAAACTTGGTCACCGCCCGCAACAGACCCAGATTGCCTTCCTGGATCAAATCGAGGAAGGAAATTCCGCGCCCCAGATACCGCTTGGCAATACTGACCACCAGGCGCAAGTTGGCCCGGATCAATGCCTGGCTGGCTTCTTCTGAGCGCCATTCGATCGCGCTGATTTCATCCGCCAGGTAAGCCTCACGCTCCAGCAGCCGGTCCAGCATTTCCTGTTCCGGCAGCTCATTCTTTTCACGGAAATGAACCAGTAAAGCCGCGGCCGTTTTTTGCGGCAGCAGGTAAAAGCATAGATACAATGAAAAGGCCTGCCGGGCTACTTTATCCCAGTTGGTGTCCTTTCCCCACATACCGTCCAGGCTCAGGTAGTGACGCAGATACGAAGGTTCGCTGGCACTCCACTGTTGCTTCAAATTTTGCGCTTCTGAGAGCGTCAGTGATAAATCGAGTGGAGCCAGTTGCTTGATTTTTGAAATGGATTCCTGGAATTCCTCACCGTTGATGAGGATATTCTGGCCGATCTGAGAGAACAACTGCTGATATTTGTCATCCCGAGAGATACCGGCGGGCAATTTCTTCAGAATCTGCCGCACCAACGTTTCGGCCTCAATGCGGGCTGCCAGTCTGAACTCACTGTCGGCATCCAATAAATTGATCTGCCCGATCTCCTTTAAATACAGGCGCACCGGATCACCGGACAGCTCGAGGGTGAGGGTGGGGTCTTCAAGGATCTCCAGCGGGTCTTCCAGCAGATCCGCTTCATCGTTCTCGGTTTCCGGTTCGGTCTCGGCATCCATCTCGGAGCCGGGCGAAGTCTCGTTTCCTTTCTTCTCTGCCCATCCGTTCAGCATGCCGTCTGACGCGGAGTTTTCTTCATCAGACGCAGAGATTTCCCCCATCTCTTTTACGTCAGAATCATCCATAGCAGAACCCTCATTATTCAGCGATTCATCGTCCGGATCGTAGAGGTTCTGATGAGATTTTTTTGTTTTGCGGGTACTGCTTTCCCGTATTGGGGTGGTCTGGTGCTTGCTGTTCTTTTTTTGCGCCATGGAGTTAACTATATACCAATCTAATCAATTAATCCAGTTGAACGGGACGGCTCAAAACCTGATCGATTCTCTCCCGCGTCTTTGTGTAATTCAGGATCATCTCGTGATATGCTGCCAGACTCATAAAATCATCACCAGGCAAATCCTGTTGAAAAACACGCAACTGGTCAATACCCATTTCGATCCGCACGTGCCTTAACCGTAGCACAATCCGGACCAGTTCCTCCACCAGATGGTTAAAGTCGGGTTCCACCTTTCCCAGCGGCTTTTCCAACTCGGAAACCACCGCCGTGAGGGATTCAGGTACATGCTCATGCACAAATTGAACAGGCTCCAGTTGATCCTGCTCCAGCGAATCCTGGATCAACTTCATCATCACCTGATAATCAGATTTTTGAAAATCCTGCGCTTCAAAACGGGTCAGGGAGGCTTTCTGCAATACTCTGTCGAGTGTGTGCAGGGCATCCGGCTGCCGAATCAGCAGACGCAAAATATAGGTCTCCAGTTCCTCTGACAGTTTCTCACTGGATTTCTCCGCCAGCGGTCCGGCGCGACGGGGCTGCGTATCGCTTTTTCGACGCCTTGCCGGATGGGCTGCTGCCGGAGTGGTGGTCATGAGCGCCCGCTCGTCGATTTTCAGCAGACGGGCCAGTTTTTGCCGGTAAGCGTCACGCTCCACCGCGCTGGGCACATCCTCAATCAACGGCATCACCTGGTCGGCGATGGAGCGTTTAATCTTGGGATCATCGATATTTTGCTGTGCTGCCAGCATGGTCATCACATGCTCCACCACCGGTTTGGCCTCATCGATGATCCTCACCCAATCCTGCGGGTCTTTTTGCACAATTTCATCCGGGTCCAGACCTTCCGGCAGGGTGGTGATGCGCAAATCGGTTTCCAGCCTGGCCTCATACCGGATCAACCCGCGCGAGTCAAAAATCCCTTCGGCATCGGCGGTGATGTCCGCGCTGCGGTCCAGCGATTGGCGGGCCAGCTCAAGACCGCGTAAGGTAGCCTTCTGCCCCGCGGCATCCGGGTCCAACGCGAGAACCATCCGGCGGGTATATCGCTTGAGCTGTTTGAAGTGGTATTCGTTGAGCGCGGTGCCCATGGGCGAAACGGCGTTGGTGAACCCGGCCTGATACAGACCGATCACATCCATATAGCCTTCGACAATGACAACGCGGTCTTCCTTACGGATGGACTTGCGCGCCTTATCCAACCCGTACAACAGGTGGCTTTTATCGAACAGCACCGACTGTGGCGAGTTGAGGTATTTGGGCATATCTTCATCAGACAGGGCGCGTGCGCCAAAGCCGGCCATCTCGCCGTTGGAATCGCGGATGGGGAACACCACGCGGTGGCGAAAACGGTCATATACGCCGGTGCCGTCTGTCCGCTCGCTCAGTAAACCGGCTTCCAGTAAATCGCTTTGCTTGTATCCCTTCTCTAAAAAGTGCTTGTGGGTTGCGTCGTACGAGCCGGGAGCGTATCCCAGCCCAAACAATTCGATGGTTTCGGCGGTCAGCCCGCGCCGGGTCAAATAAGCCAGGGCCTGTTTGCCGGCCGGGCTTTGCAGAAGCTGATGGTGATAGAAGATCACCACCTCTTCCAGCAAATGGCGCAAATGGTCGGCCTGCTGGTCGCGTTCGATCACCTGGGGCGTGAGTGGTTCCAGCTCCACCCCGGCCCGGCGGGCCAGGTGCTTGAGCGTTTCCTGAAAATCCCAGCCTTCCTTGCGCATGACAAAGTTGAACAGATCGCCGCCTTCGTTGCAGCTAAAACAGCGCCAGGTACCGGTTTCGGGGAATACTACAAATGCAGGCGTGCGGGTATTGCTGTGAAACGGGCAGAAACCGGTATAGTTTTTACCGGCCCGCCGTAAATTCACCGTTTCCGACACGATATCCACAATATCGAGGCGCGCTTTTATTTCATCTACTGCTGTCATGATCGAATGGCTGCCTGAAATCTATCTCTTTTTGAACATATCTTCTATATACCCCAATTTTACTCTTGTTTATCGGATCATGGGGGAACCCCATCCAGTGACCAGGCGGCTTATTGTACGAGATATAACACCTGTACCCGGTAAATGGATGTCTTGAAATTCGGATTGGCATTACAATAAGATTACAAACACCGGCAGCAATAGTAATTTGTTCTGATTGAGGAGTGAGGCATGAAATGGTTCAGGGGCATATCATTTCTGGCAGTGATTCTACTGGTCTGCTCGGGGTGCACAGGGTTTCGTCCGACCTATCCGGCCACCTTTACACCTTTGCCCGCAACCCCAACCCAACCGCTTATCACCCTGCACCCCACTAACACTCCCACCCCGACCGCTATCGTGGTCACGCCCACCCCGCGCGCCTCTGCGCTTGAAATCGTCTGGCTGGTAAACCCGGCCGATCATACCGTGGTGGGGATAGACCCCTACGCGAAGAAAATCGTTGAAACCATTCCGGTGGAAGGCGTTCCCAGAGACATCGTCACCGGTGAAGGGGGTATCTGGGTGGTGGTCACCATCGGCGATCAGAACAGCATCCTGATGCGGATTGACCCCTATTCACACCTGGCCAGTTCGCACATTCCGGCCATGGATGGTGAAGCCGTGCTGGTTACCTCCGGTGATGGGTTTATCTGGTTAAGCGTAGCCAGAGACTATGTCTTCAGCCAGGCAGCCGGCGGGGGCGTAGAATACTCACGCAACGGGTCTGTGCTGCAGGTGGACCCCAACCCCAGCAAGATCACCCAGACGTATGATCTCTCCGCCCTGGCAGCCGATGTGTTTGCAGAAGGCGATACGCTGTGGGTGCTCGCCAACCGCAACACCTACTCGCTCATCAATAAGATCAACCTGACCGATCAATCCATGGTCACCCTGCCCGAAACACGCATCATTTTGAGCGATACACAAAAGTATTCTCACTTCACCAAACTGGGCGACTGGCTGTGGATGATCCCTGCCGATGAACATTCGATGTACATCGATCTGGTCAGCCCCGCCACCGGCAAGCCGGAAGACCGTCTGCGTGTGACCAATCGGATCGCCGAGACCCCCTCGGTGATCACCCAGGACGGCACATCGCTGTGGGTGGGTCTGCGTGGGGGCAACATCCTTCAAATCGATCCGGAAACGCGTGAAAAACTGGCCGTCATTGAAACCGGCGCTGTTGAGTTCACCGATCTGTTTTTTGGCTCCGGCTTTTTATGGGCAGTGGATGAAGAAAATTCGCAGGTCTATCAGATCGATCCCATCAGCGGTGAATTGTTATCTACATACGGTACCGGTACGGAAGCCGGGCCGCGTCCCACCCCCACTATAACCCCCACCATCAACCCGGATCTGATCTGGGTGCTGTGCGGCGACGCCTTCCAGACACGCCTGTCGGTGGGCGAGACGGCCGTCGTCAACACCGATTCACATATCCCCAACCGGGTGCGCGACGAAGCGGGCGGCGATAACCCCATTATCGGGTACATTGAACCCGGCGAAGCAGTCCGCATTGTCGAAGGGCCGATCTGCCTGAGCCAGTGGGTATGGTGGAAGGTGACCAGCCTGTCCACCAACCTGACCGGCTGGACCTCGGAAGGCGACGGTACGGAATACTGGCTGGTACCATACGAGTATTGA
>DAISXR010000005.1:0-7192 GCA_036825755.1 Anaerolineaceae bacterium | reverse complement strand
TTAAACTCATCAGGGACCACACCGTGATCCCTGACGTCCTTTACATATATAAAACCGAACTCTCTCGAAACCTAAAACCCTTCCAGATACGAAAGATCCGCTGCGCTGCTGCTCAACCGGGCCAGACGCTGCAATAACCCAAGCCGGTTGCGTCGCTCGGTTTCCTGTTCAGACATCACCAGCACCTCGTTGAAAAAGCGTGTGATGACCGGGATAACAGGCAGGAAAGCGTTCAGGAAATCATCCACCGAGCCGGGCTTGCGTTCGGTTCCCTCGGCCTGAAGCAACGCCTCGTACAGGTCTTTTTCAGCCTGCAGGGTAAACCCTTCGGGCTGGATGGTAAATTCCTCTTTTTTGTCGCGGGTGATGCGCACACAGCGCGAAAAAGCCGGCAGGATTTCACGCCAGTCAGCCCGTTTTGTCCACCCGGCCAGTTGTTGAATGGCCGTCAGCGCCAGATACGGGTTATGGCTCTGCACCGCCAGAACAGCATCCACCACATCATACGGATGGCCGCGTTCCAGGAACTCGTTTTTCATGCGCGCGGTGATAAACGCCAGGCATTCATCCAGCACCGCCGGCGTGCATGGGATGGGCAGGTTTTCTGCCGCAGTCTGCAGTGCCTGGCGTAAATCCATGTCCTGCTGCCAGCCGGTGAGCAATTGGATCACGCCCAATGCCATACGCCGTTGCGCAAACGGGTCTTTGGTGCCGGTAGGCGCCATGCCCGCCGAGAACAACCCAATCAGCGAATCCAGCCGGTCGGCCAGACCCAGCACAAAACCGGCCCGCGTTTTGGGGAGGGCATCACCGGCAAAGGCCGGTAAATAATGTTCGTAGATGGCCTCGGCGGCCAAAGCGTCTTCACCGGATTGTAGCGCATAGTACCGCCCCATAATACCCTGCAGCGAGGTCTGCTCCACCACCATGTGGGTCACCAGATCGGCTTTGGCCAGTTCAGCCGCCCGGACCAGGTGTTTCAATTCTGCCTGAGACAAGCCTGTCACCTTGCCCAGCTTTTCAGACAGGGCAGTCACACGGTGCGTTTTATCCAGCATGGAGCCCAGGTCTTTCTGGAAGATCAGAGTACCCAGCCGGGGCAGGAAGGCTTCCAGCGGTTGCTTGAGGTCTTCATGGATAAAAAATGCTGCATCGGCAAAGCGAGCCTGAATGACCAGTTCGTTGCCGTCCACCACACTCTCGGCAAACTGACGGCTGCCGTTGCGCACCAGAATGAAGTACGGCAGCAGTTTCCCATCAATCCGGTTGAAAACAGGGAAGTAACGCTGGTATTTCTTCATCACCGAGATCAGCACCTGCTCGGGCAGATTCAGATGTTCTTCGGCAAAACGTCCAATCAGCGCGGTGGGCGCCTCAACCAGGGCGTTGACCTCGTCCAGCAGATGTTCATCCACCTCGGGTTTTCCCTGCACCGATTCCATCAGCTCACAGATCTGCCGGCGGATCACCTCACGGCGTTTGCAGGGATCAACGATAATCCCTTGCGCTTCCAGCCTGGCGAAATAATCAGCGATGCTGTCCACCGCAAACTCTTCCGGCTCGGTAAAGCGCAGCCCGCGTGTGAAGCGGGCTGAATCCAACCCGGCGTACTGGAATGGGATCACTAGCCCGTCGAACAATGCCAGCAGCCAGCGGATGGGACGCGAGAAGCCAAGATCGCTTGAGTTCCAACGCATGCCGCGGTCAAATTTAATGCCCGCGATCAAACGGGGTAAAGCCTCTGACAGCACCTCGATCACACTGCGGCCCTTCTCCTGCACGGTAGCGGTCACATATTTTCCGCCATCCATCTCAGCCACGTGCAGCGCTTCCACCGGTAATCCCTTGCCGCGCGCGAAACCAACCGCAGCTTGCGTGGGTTTGCCATCCGCGTCAAAGGCGCGTGCGGCCGGGGGCCCTTTGTGTACACGGGTGCTATCTTCCTGGCGGCTGGCCAGGTTTTTGATCCATACCACCAGGCGGCGCGGCGTACCCATCACCTGAAAACCGGAATGAGCCAGGCGCGATTCCTCCAGCATTTTAGCGGTCAGATCGTACACCTGTTTCAGGGCTGCTTCCTGATCGCCCGCGGGTAATTCTTCGGTGCCGAGCTCAAACAGGAAATCCGCCTGATCCGGGAGCACCGCGGGAAGTTCGACCACCGGTGCGACGGGTTTTTTCCAGGCATCCTTCAAATGGCTGACCTGGAGTTCACCCTCCTTCAGCCACGGAAATTCAAGCTCCTTGCGCTGTTCATAATACGATTCTGCCACCTTGCGCGAGATATCACGCATACGGCGGAACATATCCTGCCGCTCGGTCACACCAACCGCACCGCGCGTGTCCAATACATTGAAGGCATGCGAACACTGCAGCACATAATCGTGGGCAGGCAACACCAGGTGATTTGCCAGCGCCAGGTTGGCTTCACTCTCATAGGCATCAAACAGGCGGCGCAGGCGTTCCACATTGGCCACCTCAAAATAGTACTTGCTGTACTCCTGCTCGGAGGCCAGGTTGACATCCCCATAGGTGCGTTCTGGAGACCACTGGATTTTGGTGAAGTGGCGCACGCGCTGCAGCGGCATGGCGATGCGCTCTAATCCGTAGGTGATTTCCACCGATACCGGGTTCATGGGCATACCGCCGGCCTGCTGGAAATAAGTGAACTGGGTGATTTCCTGACCATCCAGCCACACTTCCCAACCCAACCCCCACGCGCCCAGAGCCGGTGATTCCCAGTTATCTTCCACAAAGCGGATGTCATGCTGAAGCGGATCGATACCCAGCGCCACCAGTGAGCGCAGATACAGTTCCTGCGAGTTTCCCGGATCCGGCTTTAGAATGACCTGAAACTGGTGATGCTGCTGCAGACGGTATGGGTTTTCGCCGTAGCGCGCGTCATCCGGGCGGATGGACGGCTCCACATACGCCACATTCCAGGGTTCAGGACCCAGCACACGCAGAACCGTGGCCGGGTTGTTGGTACCGGCGCCCACCTGGGTATGGTACGGCTGCCAGATCAGACAGCCCTGCTCATGCCAGTAGTTCTGCAGCTTGAGAATGATGGATTGAAAATCGTTTGTGGACGCCATAAACACCTCGCTTAAATAGTAAAAACATTGGGTTCAAATTATACCCTCATAAGGCTATCAACCCGCTTGATCGGTCTGATTATCTCGAATTTCCTTCAGAAATTCCGGGGAATTCAGTTTTCGTTCCAGTAAAAAGGTGAGGTAATAATTCAGGATAGATTCGAGCTCTGAACGCACTCCGGCAGGAGGCTGTAGCCGGGCGGCATCGGCATACTTGCTGCGCTGGTAATGGCGCAGATACCGCAAGGCTCGCACCGAGATTGGACGGCTGTCCTGCACCGGGCCGCAGGTTGGGCAACGGACTCCACCCTGCATGGGCGAAAAGAACTGATCTTCCGGCTGGATCTCACGACCGCACTGCACACACTGGAAGAAGTTGGGTCTGAAGCCCAGTGAATCCAGCAGCCGGATCTCAAAATAACGCACCGCGACAAACGGATCTTCCTCGGTGGAGATACGCTGAAGGGTATCCACCAGCAGCCGGAACAGAACCTGGTTTTGCCCCTCCTCGTAGGTGAAGCGGTCCAGCAGCTCCACCACATAAGCGGCGTAGGCGGTTTTCAGCAGGTCATCACGCAGAGGCTGAAAGGTTTCCTGCAGTTCGGCCTGCGTGACGATCCACATATCACGCCCGCGTGCCAGCAGCAGGCTCACCCGTGAAAACGGTTCCAAATGCCCGGCCTTGCGGGACCGTAGTTTGCGCACACCCTTGGCAACAGCCCGAATCTTACCCAATTCACGCGAGTAAAGACCCAACAACCGGTCTGCTTCCCCCCAATCGGAATGGCGCAGCACCACTGCCTCCACCCGCTGGCTTCTTAACTCGCGTGTCATTCCATTCCTGCAGTTTCCTAGTAACCGGCCGGATCAATCCCCAGCGCAGCCGGCGTAAACGCATCCGGCAGAATCTCCGACAGGGTCACTTCGCGAACCACTTTCCCGTCTTTATTAACTTCGATCACCAGCATGTTCAGGCCCCACTCGGCCAGCACCTGTCGGCACATCCCGCAGGGCGCTCCGCCTTCATCGCCCACCACTGAGATGGCTACAAACTTACGTTCACCGGCCGAGACGGCGTTAAAAATGGCCACCCGTTCAGCGCACACGGTGGCGCCGTAAGAAGCGTTTTCCACATTGGCGCCTTCGTAAATTTTGCCGTCTTCCGTTAAAACCGCCGCACCCACAAAATACTTCGAATACGGCGCGTAGGCCCGTTTCCGGGCATTGACGCCGGCTTCAACCAGTTTCTGCTTGAGTTGCTCATCGATTTTGGCTTTTTCCATTTTCCTGCTCCTGTTCGCTTTCTATCCGTTTGGCCCGAACCAGTCGAATGCGACGGCCAATCACTTTTTCGACCGTCAACTCCCATTCTTCCAGCACAACCTTCTCACCCTCAAAAGGCACCCGCCCCACCTGGCCGTAGATATACCCACCCAAAGTGTCCGCCACATCGCGGGTCAGGTGCGTGTCCATCAGCTCATTGAAGTCATCAATATCAATTCTACCGTGGAACAGCATCTCGTTGTCGTTCACCGGTTGGAAGAGCAGTTCCTCGCTTTGGTCATATTCATCCCGAATTTCGCCCACAATCTCTTCCACAATATCTTCCAGGGTCACCAGACCGGCCATGCCGCCGTATTCATCCACCACCACGGCGATATGAACCCCGCGCGCCTGCATTTCCTTCAGCAGTTCATCCACTTTTTTGGCTTCCGGGATGAAATAGGCTTCACGCAGCAGGTGATTGATGGCGATGTCTTCCTGTTCGAGGCTGGGCTTGAGCATGTCTTTGGCGTAAAGCAGTCCGATTACATTATCAATTACCTCCTCATACACGGGGATACGAGAGTGGCCCGATGCGACCACCAGCGGGATGGCATCCTTAACCGGCGTGCTGGCTTCCAGCGCAAACACATCGATACGCGGTACCATGATCTCACGGCAAAGCGTATCGCTGAACTGAAAGATCGAGTAAATCATCTGCCGTTCTTCCTGCTCCAGCGTGCCGTCATCCTGACCGGTTTCAACCCAGGTTTTGATCTCTTCCTCAATGGTGGAGGAAAGCACCGTATCGGAGCCGGATGAAGATCGCAGTAAAAACCCACCCAGCCAGGCAAACGGCCTGAACAGGAAGTACACCAATTCAGCCGTGGGGGTCAGGCGGATCATCCAGAGCTGGTTATCGCGCAAAATGTACCCCTCGATCAGAAACTCGACGATCAAAAGAATCAGCGCGATCAGCATGGCTGCAGCCGCCAGAATCCACAGGTTCTGCAAAACCACAGGCCAGACCTGACAGGTGTACCATACCCCAAATCCGCCCAGGATCAGGTGAATCATCACCCAGGCAGCGGTCAGGGTAGCATCCAGGTAAGGTTTCTTCAGCAGATTGGTGGTCCGTTCCACCGCAACAGGCATTTGATCCTGCAGCACCAGCAGACCGGATGGCCTTACATATTTACGGCCGGCATACACCATAGAGATGCCGATGTTCAGTACAAAGAAAACGATCAACAGGGACCAAAAAAGATTACTCACCAGATTCCTTTTTCTGTAATGGATGTGCAGGTACCCCCACCACCGTGGTATGCGGCGGAACATCTTTGGTCACCACGGCTCCCGCACCCGAACGGGCCCCCTCCCCCATCGTAATCGGCGCTACCAGCATGGTATCGCTGCCGATAAAGACACCGTCCGCCAGAACTGTCTTATGCTTGTGTACCCCATCAAAGTTGCAGGTGATGGTGCCCGCTCCAATATTCACATCCAGGCCGATCTCGGCATCGCCAATATATGAGAAATGCCCCATTTTGGTACCGGGTCCCAGATATGAATTTTTTACTTCCCCAAAATTACCCATGTGAACATGTGAAGCCAGGTGCGCACCTCTGCGTAAATGCCCAAACGGGCCCATTTCCACATGGTCTTCCAGTACTGCACCCTCCAGAACCGAAGAGAGGATGGTGCACTCATCCCCAATTTGAGTATCGTGAATGATTGTGTTAGGCCCAATAACGCACCCTGCACCGATGACGGTATTGCCGTGCAGATGCGTGTTAGGTTCGATGATGGTGTCCTGTCCGATTTTTACATCCGGCTCGATGTATGTGGAAGCCGGATCGGTGATGGTCACGCCGGCCAGCATGTGGGCTGTGTTGATGCGTTTCCGCAGCACCGCTTCCGCCTCCGCCAGGTGAATGCGATTGTTGATACC
The DNA here is from genome assembly GCA_036825755.1 of Anaerolineaceae bacterium. Taxonomy (GTDB): domain Bacteria; phylum Chloroflexota; class Anaerolineae; order Anaerolineales; family Anaerolineaceae; genus JAJFTV01. The sequence goes on along the minus strand of DAISXR010000005.1, from coordinate 883 downwards.
CATGGCCTCCGCGGTGTCATCGGTGGTATACACCTTCACCAGGTCGCCCTGCGAAACAGCAATTTGAAGCAGATCGGTCAGGTAATATTCGCCGCGCGGCGAGAGTTTGATTTTTTTAATCGCATCCCACAGCCAGGCATCCTGGAAACAATACACCCCGGCGTTCAGTTCGGTAATGCGCAGTTGCTCCGGTGTGGCATGCAGCTCTTCGATGATCTGCAGCGGGGCGCCATCGGTTGCGCGAAGCACCCTTCCAAACCCGCGTGCGTTTTCCGAGTGAATGGTCAGCATGACCATGGCGCTGCCGGTTTCTCTTTGAAGATCGACCATTTTTTGCAGGGTTTGAGCGGTCAGCAGCGGCATATCCGCTGAGATCACCAGTACCTGATCAGCTTTGCCTTTCAACAGTGCTTCAGCAGATTGAACCGCGTGACCGGTGCCCAGTTGAGGCTCCTGGACCGCAAAATCAACCTTTTCTCCCAGTTCCCTACGCACCTCATCCGCCGAATGGCCAATGACCACAACCGGTTTTCGTTTGGGGTCCGTTGAATTATCCGGGCTGCCATCCATGACGGTGGTGGCTGTGTTGTAGGAATATTGAACGAGGGGTTTTCCAGCCAGATGATGAAGAACTTTCGGTGTAGAGGAATGCATCCGAGATCCATGGCCTGCTGCCAGGATAAGAACCGAAACGGTCATTGTGTACTCCTGCGAATGTCCATTGATAAAGTAATCTTATTGTATACAAAAAAAGAAACTTTGCGCTACATCCAGCGACGCAAAGTTTTTTGTCCTACTTGATGGGGCGTCTGGATTCGAACCAGAATCCTCAGTTCCAAAGACTGGTGTGCTGCCGTTGCACCACGCCCCAACATACCAGCGG
>DAISXR010000004.1:57444-78275 GCA_036825755.1 Anaerolineaceae bacterium | reverse complement strand
GGTCTCCAGTGCGTAGATCAAGCCTGCTTGAATACGGGCAGTAGAATCCGCCGGCGTCCCCATCTCGAGGGCGATCCGGTCGGCTGTGAGAAAGCCGATGCCTTCAATATCACGCATCAATTGGTACGGGTCACGTTTAATTGCGGCAACGGCGTTTTGTCCATAAAATTTGAAAATCTTCACGGAGAGCGCGACACCAACCCCGTAATTCGCCAAAAACAACATCACTTCTTTAATCTGTTTCTGGTCTTCCCACGATTTTCGGATCTGGTTGGCCCGTTTTCTGCCAATCTTGGACACTTCCATCAACCGCTCAGGGTGGTGATCCAGGACCTCGAGCGTTTTCTCTCCGAAATGATCGGTGATCTGCTCGGCCGTCGCCTTGCCAACCCCCTTCAACATTCCGCTGGCCAGATAACGCCGGATAGCTTCAGTGGTGGCCGGAGGACGGATTTGGTAGGTTGATACTTCCAGTTGGCGGCCGTATTGCGGATGATTGATCCAGATCCCGCTGACTTTCAGAGTCTCGCCGGGTTGGAGCCCCGGCATTGAGCCCACCACTAGGATGGTCTTGCGGTTGCCGGTTTCACGAATTTTCGCAACTGTATAACCGTTTTCCTCATTTTTATACGTGATGGATTCCACCACACCTTCAGTTTCAATGGTCGGGATTAACGGCAGTTCATTCATAACGGATATCCGATGACATGATTATACACAGGTTGACAGGACAGGAAGAATTGGAAACATACTGAAAGCAGCGCCCAGGCCGTGCCTATGCTATAATCTTTTCGCAGAACACTACAGGTAAACACAGGAGCTTTTCATGAAGGGTAAATCATTATTAATGATCCCAGGCCCGATCGAATTCGACCTGGATGTGCTGGACCAGATGGGTAAAGCCACCACCAGTCATGTTGATCCCGAATTCATCGATCATTTTGGCCGCGCCATTGAGAACATGAGGCTGCTGTTCCGTTGCAAGGAAGGGCAGCCTTTTGTAATCGCCGGATCCGGCACCCTGGGGATGGATACTGCCGCAGCCAACCTGACCGAGCCAGGGGATCGTGTTTTACAGTTGAGCACCGGCTACTTCGGCGAACGCATGAAGAACATCTTTGAACGTTACGGCGCTGAAGTCACTCTGGTTACCGCACCGGTTGGCGAAGTACAAGATTTGAATGAAATTGAGACGTTGCTGAAACAAAACCAGTACAAGATCATGGCGATGACCCATGTGGATACCTCCACCGGTGTGCTGAATCGTGTAAAGGACTTTGCTCGGCTTGCCAAGAAATACAACGTTCTGGTTGTGGTCGATGGGGTATGCTCGGTAGCCGCTGAGGAACTCCGCATGGATGACTGGGGTGTGGATGTAGCCTTTACCGCCTCGCAGAAAGCCGTCGGTGTTCCACCCGGTCTGGCGCTGGCAGTCGCATCCAAAAATGCCATGCATACTTTCTCCAACCGCAAACATCCGGTTGCCAGCTACTATTCCGATTGGGCCAATTGGTTGCCGATCATGCAGGCTTATGAGGCTCGGAAAGCTGCTTACTTTGGTACCCCGGCCGTTAACCTGGTAAATGCGTTGGATGTAAGTCTGCAAAAGATTCTGCTGGAGGGTCTGGATCACCGCCTGATCCGGCATCAAACCGTCAGTCAGGCTTTCAAGGGCGCCATGCAGGAATTGGGTCTCCGCCAGATCCCTTCAGGCCCGGAAATTGCAGCCAATACCATGACTGCGCCCTACCTGCCTGAAAATGTCAATCTGGGTGAGTTTCTTGGGCACGTCAAGGAAGCTGGCGTGGTACTGGCAGGTGGTTTGCTGGCGGATCGCAAAAACCAGTATTTCCGGGTGGGTCACATGGGCATCGTCGATATGGAAGATACCATGACCACCATTGCTGCCATCGAAACAGGTTTGTTAAAATGCGGTTATATGAAAGAAACCGGCGCCGGCACCAGCGCAGCCATAAAAATATTTGACCAAAAAGCAAAATAACCGCCGGATGTTGATCAGGCGGATGATAGATCAGAAACACTTTGAAACAGCAAGTAAAGGAAATTGATGGACCTGGTTAACGAAGATACCAAGAATCGAAAAATCGCCATTTTAATCGATGGGGATAACGCTCAGCCGTCGCTGATGAAATATATTCTGGCCGAAACCGGCAAATACGGGATGGTCACCATCCGGCGCAACTACGGCGACTGGACTGAAAATACAATGAACAGTTGGAAGGACACACTGCACACGTATGCCATTCAGCCAATCCAACAGTTCCGCTACACGGTGGGCAAGAACGCCACCGACAGCGCGCTGATCATTGATGCCATGGATATCCTCTATGAGGGTGTAGTGGATGGATTTTGCGTTGTATCCAGCGACAGTGACTACACCCGTCTGGCAACGCGTATCCGCGAAAAAGGTATCTTTGTGATGGGTGTGGGCAAGAAGACCACCCCACGGGCGTTTGTAAATGCATGTCAGGTGTTTGTGTACACCGAAAACCTGGTTCCACAGACCAAGAAACCGAAACCCGTGGAACCCAAACCCGCCGCGGTGGAACCTGCCAAGGACGAAGCGCTTCAATTGTTGAAAAATGCCTTCGATCTGGCCGTGCAGGATAACGGTTGGGCTTTTCTGGGTACCATCGGCAACCACTTGCAGCAGCTCGACCCCGGTTTTGACTCACGCACGTACGGTTACAACCGTCTGTCTTCATTAATTCGCAACTACCCGATGGTTTTCACGCTGAAGGAGAACAAGAAGAAAGACGGAACCTCCATCATCATGGTGAAATTGAAGGAATAGCGAAGAATTTGAATAAACAGAAAGCCAGTGAGAACACTCACTGGCTTTTTCTTTGCTTACATTTTCAGTGAAATCTAAGCAGTCGTTCTCAAAATCACCGATTTTTATTTAAACGATCGATCAAATCAGCTTTCGATGATCTCCACATTGATGATTTGCGTTCCGGGGCGCGGATCGCGCATGGGATCACGCTCACGGATTTTGTTGACAATATCCATGCCCTTTGTGACCTTGCCAAAGACACTGTGTTTGCCATCTAAATGCGGCTGTGGGCCGTATGTGATGAAAAACTGGCTGCCGTTGGTGCCGGGTCCGGCGTTGGCCATCGAAAGGATGCCGGCAGCGTTGTGCCGCAAGGACGGATCAAATTCGTCGCGGAACTTGTAACCAGGTCCCCCCATGCCCGAACCGGTAGGATCACCGCCCTGGGCCATAAACCCGGGGATGACCCGATGGAAAGTGGTTCCATCATAGAACCCATCACGCGCCAGAAAGACAAAGTTGTTCACCGTGGTGGGCGTCTTGTCAGCAAACAGTTCGATTTCAAATTCGCCAATTTCGGTATTGAATTTGGCTGTATATTTCTTCTTCAGATCCAATGCAAATTCAGGGGGTTTCGGGTAACTTTTCATGATAGCTCCTTCTATTGATAATCGTTTGTCAGGTCTGACTATACTCAATTTCAGCCGATTTTTCCAGTCATGGGGGCAAATTCTACCCCGTCCAGGCTCATTTCATATCGGAAGTATTCATTCACCGCTGCCAGGTTGAGACCGTTGAAAATGCTGTTGCAGGTGGCCAGCATGTAACCGCCTCTGGGTGCCCCATCACGCATGCAGCGGTCCACCTCATCACGTACCGCCTGCAGGTCATCATTGGCCAATAAGCGCACATCCACGTTGCCAACCAGCACCAGATCCCTGCCATACTCGCGTTTGACAGCCGCCAGGTCAATATTCGCCGCCGGTTCCATGGAATGATAGCCGCAGAAGCCTGCCTCAATGATCATGGGCAGCACTGGCAAGATATTGCCATCGCTATGGAAGATCATGGGGCAATCCACACTCTCTACAATTCTGTGGTGGTATGGATATACGAAATCCCTCCACATTTTTACGGAGATCATCGGGGATTTTTTATAGGCAGCGTCTTCTCCAAGCACCAGCAGTTCGGCGCCGTTGCGAACAGCCTCCTGCAGCATGGCGATGGTCCATTCCGTGCGATTTTCAATTACCTGGTGGATGAATTTTGGTTCATCCATCATGCGCAGGAAAAATCGCTCAAAACCCATGCACATATATGCAGCCATGAAAGGCCCTAAATGGCTTCCGTAAAAAAGCAGGTGATCTGGATATTTTTCTCGGATCGATCGCGACAGATCAGGATCAAAAAACATGCCGGCCTGCGCAGTGGGCATTGTATAACGTTTTAAATCCTCAGGGGTATCCACCACGCCGGAGGTATACATCCCGCTTTTCCACACCCGCCCCCATTCATCAATACCTTCTTTCCAGGCATTGCTTAACCCGGGGAGTGAGGTGGGGATTAATATCCCGTCCTGACCTAAATTGACGTGCGCCGAAACCACATCCGGTTGACCCAGTTCGGCCAGCAGCGCATCGATCCAGATCTCGAAAAATGGCGGGCGGTCGACCGGTTGATGGTGCAGAGCAGCCAGAACGCGTTCTCGTGGTTTCATAATATGCCAATTTGATTAAAACAATTTATCCAGCACCGGTTGACGGAATTCGCAGCTCGTTTCCAGCACCTCAGTGACCGCGCGCCCGGCTGTCAGTTCACGCAGTTCACCAGCAAGGGATCCTTCTTCGCCATCGCGCATGCGCACCACCAGGTCAACTTTCTCGGTGAAACTCTCATCCTCTATTACCGCCCCCCTGCGCGATAGCAATCGTTTGATCGGTTCATAATACGGGTATTCCACCTGAATGATCATCTGACTGGTAAGCACAATCTCGGCGTACTTACCGTGGTGCAGGGTCTCACGGACGGCATCACCGTACGCGCGTACCAGACCGCCAGTACCCAGTTTTGTCCCGCCAAAATAACGCGTAACCACCACAACCGCATCACCGATCCCGCTGCCCTGCAAAACAGCCAGCGCAGGTCTGCCGGCAGTACCTGACGGCTCCCCATCATCCGTGCAGTGCGCGATGACAGATTGTCCATGCCCGATGAGAAAAGCCGGTACATGATGCGTTGCATCCGGGTAACGTGCTTTCACCTGTTGGATAAAAGCTCGCGCTTCATCCACACTACCGGCATAAGCCAGCGAGCCGATGAAGCGCGAGTTCACCACCACGATTTCGTGTTCTGTTTCTTCAGAAGGGACAATCCGGCGGTTTTGTGAGCCCATGGTCAGTCACTGCTGCCAGGATTGTACACCACTTTCGATTTTAAGTATTCCTCCAGACCGGCTGGTTTGTAATCCAATGATTGGTGCCGGAAGTAGGTATTGTATAAACTGGCGTAGTACCCGCCCTGCTGGATCAGGCTGTCGTGATTTCCCTCTTCAATAATTTGTCCGTCCTGAACCGCGATGATCCGGTCGGCGGATTTCACCGTGGACAATCTGTGCGCGATTAGAATGCTGGTCGACCGTTGCAGGATCAGATCGAGCGCCTGCTGGATCTGCCACTCGGTAAAGGGATCTACACTGGCAGTAGCCTCATCCAGGATAAAGATGGCCGGTTTCTGAACCAGCACCCTCATCAACGCTACCAATTGCCGCTGGCCCATGGAGAGCAGCGCTCCCCGCTCACCCACCTGTGTGTGCAACCCGTCCGGCATCGCATCCAGCCATTCACCGCCGCCGATCTTGCGGGCAATCGACTCGATCTCTGCATCTGTGGTGTCCGGGCTGCCGTAACGAATGTTATCGAGGATGCTCTCGGAAAACAGGAACGGTACCTGGGTCACGATACCAAGTTGCTTTCGATAGGAATTAAGATCAAACGAGCGGATGTCCTTCCCGTCGATCAGGATTCTGCCTTCCTGAAACTCATAAAAACGCGCGATCAGCTTGATGATGGATGATTTTCCAGCACCGGTGTGACCCACCACGGCTAAGTTTTCACCCGCCCTGATATCCAGAGAGAAGTGATCCAGCACGGGTTCATTATTTTTGTACCGGAAACATACATTCTGAAACACGATGCGCCCGTCAAGCTGCCCCACAGGTTCGTTGGCAGTTTGTACCACAGCCGGGTCGGCGTCGATGAGAGCAAATACGCGTTCCGCTGCTGAAAGTCCCGTTTGCACCTGCGTCCAGAATGATGAAAGATTCATCACAGGATATAGGAAGCGATCGATACTCAGGATAAACAGATACCAGGTACCGGCGGTGACGATCCCCTGCACCACCGTCAGACCCCCATAGTACACCAGCGCGGCGGTCATCACCCCGCCGATCAGGTTCATCGTCGGCCAGACCAGTGTCAGGATAAATCCGCGAAGCACATTCATCCGATAGGATACCTGATTGGCTTTATCAAAATCGGTGTAGATACTGCCTTCCTGCCTGAAGTTTTTCGCCACGCTGATCCCGCTGATGGTTTCTTTGATGGTGGAGTTCACATTGGCCATGGCCCGCATCCCCTGGCGGGTCACTTTACGGGAAAGAGACCGCAAACTGATGGTGACCACAAAAATCAGCGGTATCAGGGCAAACAGGTACAGTGACAGCTTCACATTGATGGTGAGAATGATCACCGTGTAGAGGATAGATTCGATGATCTGAGCTGCCAGATCGGTCACCAATGAAACCAAATTACCAAATTCGCGCGTATCAGAGGTGATACGGGACACGATCTTGCCCGAAGGGAACTCGTCATAAAATGAAAGATCATGTTCGGCAGCCGCAGAGAAGGCGTTTTTACTCATCTCCACCAGCACATCGGCGATGGTGCGCATGGTCACACGCCGGCTGACGTAGTTGGTAGCCCAGTGTAGCACCATGATCAGCAACACACCACCAGCGATCAAAAACAGGCTCGACCGCTGGGCGTTGATATCCACCAGGTCGATCGCCTTCGATACAAAAATGGGCATGCTTGCCCCAAGCATCGCCATCACCAGGATCAGGACGCTCATGAAAATGAGACGTTTCTTGAATGGTGAGAAATAAGCGTAGATACGCTTTAATAAATCACGGTCTTTGTACTGACGGTCATACCGTTCAGCATCCAATCCGTCGTAAAAACTCATATTGACATCCTAACCGCGGAAAATCCGCCGATAGTCAATGGAACTTTCCATCAGTTCATCGTGCTTACCGCAGGCGGCAATCCGACCGTTTTTGAGCACGATGATCAAATCAGCCCAGCGGATCTGAGACAACCGGTGGGTGATTAAAAATGTGGTCCGGCCCTGGGCGGCATTGAGAATGGCGCGCTGGATCTTGTCCTCCGTCTCGCTGTCAATGGCGCTGGTCGAATCATCCAGGATCAGAATACGCGGATCTGTCAAAAATGCCCGCGCCAGTGCAATCCGCTGACGCTGCCCACCAGAAAGAGTAACTCCACGTTCGCCCAGGACTGTTTCATACCCCTGGCTGAACGAGTTGATGAACTCATCCGACTGCGATGCGGCGGCTGCCTGCACAACCTGTTCCCGGCTGGCCTGCGGTTTGCCAAACGCGATATTCCTGGCAATACTCTCAGAGAAGAGGAACACATCCTGTTCGATCATCGAGATATTACGGCGCAAAGCAGCCATATTCCACTCGCGCACATCCACACCGTCCACCCGCACACTGCCGTCGGTCACATCAAAAATTCGGTTGATCAACTTCACCAGCGTGGTCTTCCCCGAACCGGTTTGCCCGACGATGGCAACCGTCTGGCCCGGGGTGATCTTGAAGCTGATATCTTTAAGGATGGGTTCCTGTTCAGAATAGCCAAAGCAAACCTGGTTGAATTCCACCTCGCCGCGCATTTCCGTCGCGTACCCTTTCACATTCTGATCCAGATTATCTTCGCGTTTGATCAGCTCCAGAATACGCTGAGCGCTGGATAGTCCACTGGAGATCTGCGAATAGGCGAACAATGAGATAAAGGTGGGGAAGTCCAGCATCAGCAGAACGCCGTAATAACCCACCACCTGCCCGGTGTTGAGAATACCCTGGTTGGCCAGCAGCAGTGCGTGCAGCAACCCCCCGCCCAGTGCCAGGCCCAGAAGCAGATACGGCAGAAATGTAGCCTCAATATCACCCTGGTGTACCATCGCGTCACGATAGCGCTTGATATTTCGGCTGAACAGGTGAATCTCAGATTTTTCCTGCGCCGCCGATTTGACCGTCTCAATTCCATCCAGTGATTCGGTGAGGCGGGTATTCATAGAACCGAACGAAGCGCGTACCTCATCGGTAACAGGCCGGAGACGGTTCAGATAGTTCCACAATGCCAGCGCATAGAAAATCACAAACACAATCGGGGTGATGATCAATGAGGGGTGATAGCTGGGCGCCACAATGATGGGCATGATCAGAAAAGACACAGAACCGATCACAAGGCTGATCCCAGGACTGAACAGGTAATTGATCTCACGCACGTCGTTGGTGGCGCGAGCCATCGTATCGCCAACCGGCTGGAGATTATGAAAGGTCATGCTTTTGCCCAGCAGGCTGACGTAAAGCTCCTCGCGGGTGGCGCGCTCCATCCGTTGGGCAACCAGCTCAAAGCAAAAGTTGCGTGCCAGAAGAATAACCGCCCGCACAACCTGTAAAATCACCAGCGTCCAACCAAGCCGGGCGAGGATATTCATTTGCGGAGGCGTCGCCAGTACAGCATTGAACGCCTGCCCGATATATTGAGGCACCAGGGTAGCCATATACGCATTCACCCCGGCCCCAACCAGCGAAATCAACAGAAACGGCCACTGGCGAAGTGCGTGTGAGGCAATCCAGGCCACCGCCCCGTTCCGGTTGGTCATATATTTACGATCAATCGTAAATTCAGCAGTTTTAGTCACAGAAGCCATAAGTAAATCCCGTCCTTGTCTGGCTCACAGAAACGTAATGATTCTATCATACCCATCCTGTCACCTGACAAGAGGGCGATTTCGACGTGCTGAAGTTGTGGCTAATCGATCAAAGGGCGCTTTTTGAGCACTTCCCAGGCTCCCAACCAGGGAGAACCCAGGCGATCATGCTGCGGAAGTTTGACACTCTGCAATTTCTGCCCAATCTTGACCAATAGTGGAATGATGGCATCCCAATCATTTTTCAGGACCGCCCGATGTAAATCCTTCGCGTAATACTGGCACCAGTCCCACTCCATCCGGTAACGGTCGGCTTTTAGCCAGTAGTCCCGCTTTTCCCAGGCGCCGACCGAGGCATCGATCGTGTCATGAACTTCGTATAAAGCCAACGAGATAAACGAAACCAGATCATTGGTATCTTTGCCTGGCTCAGATGATTCCATTAACAGACGAATGGCCTTCAGGATAGCCTTAAGATAGCGATCCCGATCCTTCCTTCCGGTATCTGATTGAATAACCCGTGACACATTGCTCTCCTCAGTGTTGACTCAAAACCTCAGCAATTATACGCATCAAATGCAGGATTAACCACCTAATTCAGTAAAAAATGGACCAAAATTTCGAGTTGGATGGATCGTGAAGTCAACCGGGGCCGGATTTCTTGCGCTTCCCCTCGGCTTTGCGTATAATAATCGGCGGGGAAGTGCTGGAACTGGCAGACAGGCATGACTTAGGATCATGTGGCGAAAGCCGTGAGGGTTCGAGTCCCTTCTTCCCCACTGGCCTATATGAACGGAATAAAGATAAGACCCCAATATTTAGGGGTCTTATTCATTAACTTATGGTGTTTTTGTTTGATATTCCCCTTTTCATGATGTAATTTGATGCAATCTTTAGGGCTCCCTAACCCACGCTGAAAAACAATGGTGCGCTCATCAGACAGAAACCCAAATTCAAAAGGCAGTGAGCCAGCATACTAAGGTGGATCTTTTTCTTCCACCGGACAGCTAAAGCCATGGGTAAAAATGCCAGTATACGGGTGAGGTTCTGCCAGGGTGAAAAGAAATGATACAAAGAAAATAAGACGATATTGACAACCGGCGCCCATCCTTTCATGTATTCGATGTGCGGTAAAAGGAATCCGCGAAAGTAAAGCTCCTCAACAATCGGTCCTGCTACGCCATTCAGAAGCAGAAACATGATGAAGGTGCCCAATCTTATCCCTTGGCTGGTCTCTGTCAGCACATACTGGTCCATCATAAACCAGTCCGGCAGCCAGTTGAAAAGGCGGTCGAACATCACACCGTCCAGGTTTCCCCCCAGAACGAAAATTGAGGATGACCAAACAAAAAGGATCAGTACCAGCGGGATATCTTTTTTCTGTAATGGAGTACGGTTGAGTACAATTCCATCCAACGAAAATCTACCGTTCCTTTGATAGCTTAGATAGAGCAAAATGCCGGCTTCGCAGGGGATCAACACCAGCAGGAGAGGGATTAAGAATGCCCATAACGGGGGCAAATGCTGCTCTCTTAGCCAGGGAGAAAGCATCGCAAAGGTGAGTGAAAACAATGCACCGGGTAATAAGTGCAGAAAAATAGATTGCCAGGGAGCGTGCTGTGCGACGCACTCAATTTCGATACTAAGGCGAGGCCTATCAGTCACTCCAACTGTCTCGATATTCATCTTTTTCCAATCCTTTCATCTATATCAAAATTGAAAATACATAGCCTGTCCCAACCATCACCACATTGCTGATACTGTGCATCAGGATGGGGTACAGGATGCTGCGGGTCTTTTGGAACCCGATTCCGTTCAACAACCCCATGCCGAAGGCATAAGCCAGTGAAAATGGGTTGATTTCACCGATGGAAAATGGGATCAAAGACCATTGCAGATGAGCCAGGGTGAATAAAACCGCCGAGCAGATGACCTCAGGAAAAACATCTTTTCGGGGTGATCGATTTTTGCCTGAAACAAAAGCTAACAGAGTCATCGGCAGTGCACGGTACAGGATTTCTTCCGATGGGCCGCTCAATAGTAATTGGAACCCCAAGGTGCCGAACACATTCATTTTGTTCAATTCAAAATCATAAGGGATAGGCTGGCCCAGTTGAGCCAGCAAGCCATGATAAAGGAATGCAACCACGATGATAACAGCCGAAAAGATCAGCAAAATCCGAAGGCCCATTTTTTGGTCCCCTGTTTGAAAGCCAAAGTTTTCATGCAACAACTTCGACAAAATGACAATTACAATCATGGTGAGCACCAACAACACGAGATGATGCATTGAGAGAGCAGCAAAGAGTTGATCAGGATCCACTGCCACAAAATCAAATAGATCCGCGATTTTCCAACCCACTCGTCCGACGGCTTTTTGAAACAGAAGCAGCGCGATTAACGTGAGAACCACACGCATTATTGGGTGAAATTTATTCTTCTCCGAAATTTCTATCATTTTCTACACTCATTTCATTATTGAGCCAGTTCAACAGGATCCGGTTTTTGTCTAAAATCGTGAATCCTTTATTTCCCCAGGGGAAAGCGTACCCAAGTAGTGTGCCAGTCGAATTAGAGATCCGCGCGCATCGAAAAATTTACGATGGTTTGCGAGGACATGTTTTGATAATCCGTGATGTTGCAGTTATTCTGCTCTTTCTGCCTGGGCAAAGATTCTGCCTCTAGGAAGTCTGAACCTGATTTTTGCCGCTTCTTCTCACTCCATTCCGCAGATACCAGGTAGTAAACACCAATGATCAGAGATAACCCCGCCCACACACTTAATCCAGGGCCTACATAGTGAAGAGAGTGCGAAAAATATTCACGACCCCAGCTCTGGACATTGGAAAAATAAATAGCGGCTGTCAGATATTTAATCGCATACAGAAAAGCTGCCAATGAAACAAAACCGAAACCTGCAATACGTTTATTCATCGAAATTCTTCTTCTTTCTCATCAGGCGCCAGGGAGATTTCCTTCCTGGCACGTTAACTCGCAGGGAACCACTTCCCTGCGGTAATACCGCATTCTCTTAACCCTCAGACCGATCACCGGTTGACAGGGGCGTTTCACAGGAATTCACTCAGAAAAATGATTAATCTATTTTTGTGGTTGCCGGTATGGTGTGAGACAGAGTGTCTGGTTTCAACATCACCCATACGGCAAACACAGTGAATGCCACAGACCCGATCAGACCGGCTGGACTGGGGCCGAGAAGCGGATTAGTATTGCCATTTGAAACCAGGCTGCCAATCACCCCCAGACCGTTCATCACGGCATGTCCAATCACCGCCGGCCACACACTGCCAGCGCGTAACACAGCCCAACTCAGCAGCACACCAAAGACCAGCGTAAACCACACCATGGCAAGCATGCCGGTCATGGGAAACCCCGGGTAATTCAAACCGTAATTGTGTCCCATGGCGGTTACCGGCCAGTGCCAGATGCCGATGATGATCCCCGAAATCAGAATGGCGCGACGCGGCCCCAGTGGGAGCAATTTTTGCAGCAAATAACCGCGCCAACCAAACTCTTCTCCAAACGTAAAAGGAGCGTTGATAAAAGCGCTCAGGATGATCCCTTGCAAGGCCTGCAACCCAACCAGCAGCCAGGGATCGATTGTGGTCCCGGCAGATGAAACCGACTGGCGAAGTAATGTGAGCTGTGGATCAAATTGGTCAGGAAAAACGAGATAATACGCAATGGTACCCAAAAAGATAAACAGCACCACGAGCATCCAGACTGCCAGCCAACTGCGCCAGGAATGTTTGAGTTGAGGGCGCAGCCAGGTGTTTGCCCAACCTTCGCGAGTGGTGACGCGTGTGAATACATTGGCCAACGCTGGAGCCGACATGTACAACACCGCAATCAACACCACAGCCAACCTGAGCCTCAAGCCAGGCACCAGCATGGGGCTGTTGACGATCCCGCCGCTCCGCGCGATAAACCATGCCGTCAGCCAGGCGATACCAAACGCAAACAGCAAAAATATTGATAAACGACGAATATCCAATTTCTTTTCCATACCCTTACCTTTTGTTTGAACTGTATTTTTCTCAATTCATGCGGTAAATTACCTCTTACCAAACCTAGTCACGGTGATGTCACTTTCACACGCCCTTGAATTCATGCAAAGAGTTAATCATTGCCTGAACCTCTCGCCCTCACGGAAAGTAAAGTGAGATTGAGATCGCGAATTTTGATCAGAACCCCGTGCAGCCCTGATTGATCAATGGGAAGACTTCGTAGAAGGACCTCCCCATTTTCGACATTGACGATCGTCCAACCTTCAAAATAGGATGACCAGCGACTATCCAGATGGCCTTTAATCCGGATTTCGTAAATGCATCCCGATGGTTCAGACTCACAGGCTGACATGAATGTTTTTCCCTCCCGGTTAAGTGGTGTTGTGTGAAATCCACCGTTATAGTATGCGAAACCGGTCGCCGGGTCTTCTATCCAAAGATCAGTTTTTGGGTTTGTTAATCAAAAAAGCCCCCGGGGTGATACCGGGGGATCATGGATGTCAATGCATTTTCTTTTTAGCTAATCAATTCAAGTTCTTTAGCACGAAGGATAGCCTGGGTGCGGCTGTCAACCTTCAGTTTTGCCAGTACGTGATGCACATGGAACTTACCCGTCCCTTCCGACAGCACCAATCTTTCCGCGATTTGCCGGTTGGAGCAGCCATCCGCCAACAGTATGAGGACTTCGTGTTCCCTCGTGGTGAGTAATTCAACAGACTCGGGAAGTTTCTTATTGATCGGTGCAGCCTTGGGAAAATTGATAAAGATCTGCTGAGCAAAAAAGGTATGTTTTGATGTAGCCTGGCGTAAATAAATCTCGATCAACCCTCGTGCAGACTCCTCTTCATCGAGGAAGACGCGCATATACCCACCTGGTTGAGCATATTCAAGACATGAATCCAAGGCCCGTAGTGCTTCGGCGGTATCGCCTGTTATATAAAGGTTGATTGCCTTCAAGAACAAAATAGTAACCAGGGAATTCACCCTTCCCACTGTTTGACAGTTTATTTCGAGGCACCCCAATAACTGCAAACAGTCCTGGCTTCGGTCAGGGAAGTGACTTCGCCTTGTTTTTTCTATCCACACCTTTGCCAGCATGATCAACAGCATTTCGGAATATTCGTCAATCTTTTCATCAGTCGTCAGCGTGGTATGGACAGAAGGGGCCGTCTGCTCAACCCATTCGTCCAGCCGTTTCCAATCTGATTCTTCCAACCACAACTGCACCCAGGTTGTCTCCACAAAGCGATGAACATACGGTGTCATCAGACGGTTTTCCCGTTCCTGATCTGCTTTTTGGAGGGCCTGTCTTGCGCTATCAGAATCTTTTCTGGCCAGAAAAATACGAGCCAGGCAGGTATGGGCCAGTGCAATAACATTATGGCTTGGCCACCATTGCGTGTGCTCCAGTGCCCGTGTAGCATAAGAAAACGCTGCATCCAGCCGGTTTTGTTGGAAATAGATCATGCTCAGGAAGGTCTCGTCCCTCGATAAATTTCCCTGATCAGGGATCCGACGTATGGCTGCGATCTGCAACGAGCGAAGAAAAATATCTGCTGCCTGCGTGAGTTTTCCGGTTAATCGGGTGACGTTCCCTAAATCCGTCCAGATATCTCTCAATTCAGCTCCGGATTTTCGAGCGAAATCAGTTGCCTGGGTCAGGGTAGACAGCGCAAGTGGCAGATTCCCCAGGCTTCGGTACGCCCACCCCTGTACCCATAACAGGATGGCCAGTTCTTTAATCTCCATATCCGGTATTTGAGCCCTGGCTTCTTCAGTGATTGTTAATGCCTGTTGAGGGTGATAAGCGCAAACAGCTTTTAATCCGCGTAAAATGGCTGACATGGAGCGTATGGCGGTGATATCCTGAGGGGATAAACTCAAAGCAGGTTCTTTGTCATCCATCTCCGTTTGTCGCTCGCTTCGCTCGATGCCGTATTCCGCTGCGTCGAGAAGCGGACCGATTTGATCAATCATCCCTCCTTGAGAGTAAACCTCTGCCACCTGCAGGCAAAGCATTGGATGACTGTAAAGCTCTTGGAGGGGGAAATCCTGTATCCATTTCATCACTGTGGTCATCTGGCCGATCTCCAGATAGGAGCGGAGATGTTGGGTTATCAGACGGCTGGAATTATCCCAATCCCTGGCTGCCAAAGTATGTTGGATGGCTTCCTGGATATCCCCATTTTTCTCAAACCATTCGGAAGCGCGATGATGCAAAACTTCGACCAGATCCGGATATGCCTGTTCAAGGCGTGACCTCAGCAGATCCGCAAAGAGATGGTGATAGCGGTACCATTTTCGTTCTTCATCCAGCGGTACAATGAACAGATTAGTACGTTCCAACTCGGCCAGAGAGCTCTTAAATTCATCCTGAAACTGAGCCTCATCTACCATGAATAATGGTGTTGATACCATCTGTCCGGTTTGACTAAGTACGAACTCACAAAGCGAATCGCATAACCGTTCCAATATGGATGTTTTCAGTAGAAAAACCTGTGTCTTTCCAGGAAGGCGGTTCAAGGCCTCTTCGGTCAGATAGTCCATGATAAATCTCTGACTTCCGGAAAAGCCCTCAATGAATTGCGCCAGGTCATACCGCCCCTGCATAGAGATAGCAGCCAACTGTAAACCCGCAATCCAACCTTCGGTACGGTTTTCCAACACCCCGATCTGTTCAGCGGAAAGCTCCAATTGGTACCCGATCATCAGAAACTGGTTGATTTCCAACGCAGAAAATCGCAGATCAGAAGCTCTGATTTCAATCAGTTGGTTCCGGGCGCGCAGTCGGGCAAGCGGAAAAGGCGGATCTGAACGGGTGATCAGCACGACATGCACCGTTTCTGGTATGTGCTCAAGCATAAAGTTGATGCCCTCATGAATCGCCGGGTTGCTGATGAACTGGTAATCATCGAGTACTAAAAGCAAGGATTGGTCGAGGGCTTGAAAATCATTCAATAAAATGGATAAAGGGGTTTCCGGCTGGATTACATCTGTAGTGTGAAAGTTCTCTTCAGGTTTGTTTTTTTTATCAAAGCGTTTTTTCCCCAAGGCAGCCGATAAATAGGCAAGAAATCGTATCGGGTCATTGTCCTCTGCCCCTAATGAGATCCAACATATTTCCCAATGTGTTGGACCATTTCTTTTCTGCAGGATTTCAACCCATTCGGATAACAGTGTGGTCTTTCCGTATCCCGCAGGGGCGCTGATGAGCGTCAGCGCTCGTTGAGCACCCTGTTCCAGTTTATTGATCAAATGCTGCCGTGATACCATCCCTGCCGGCCGATGAGGGATATACAGTTTGGTGGGAATTAATGGTTGTTGAGCAGGCGAATTAGCTGGGGAGGGTTTTGGCGGCTGAGGCGAAACATCCGTCTTTTTATATGAGCCGTTTCTGATATGTTGGTAGAGGGCAATGGTTTCTTTTTCCGGTGACTGCCCCAGTTCAAGCTCAAGTTCGTGTTTACATTCTTCATACTGACGGATCGCCGCGCTTCGCTGCCCTGATTGTGCATATACCAGCATCAATCTGCGTTGAGCCGGTTCATTCAAGGGATCCAGGTTAACCCATTGGCGCGCTCTGAGAATGGCTTTCTCCCATTCACCCTGGTCTGCATAAGCAGAGCTCAACTTATTGAGGATTTCAACCAGATCTGAACGGAAAGACTCCTTCTGTATATGCTGCCAGTCGTCGAAATCAGAGCAATCTTTTAGATAAAAACCCTCGAGAAAATCACCTCGGTACAGTTTAATTGCTTGTTCGAGCTGTTCAATACAGTCTCTACATAGAGCTCCATCATGTGAATGCGCGTTGGAATTTGCAGTCAACCGGTGAAATTCGTCAATATCTGTCCAGATCTGTAGTTGGGTGTTGATACCAATCATCTCTCGGTTACTGACCAACGGGTTTACCCCAAGCGTTTGATGTATGGAAACCAGTGTACGTCGAAGGTTCGCAAACGCACGTGTCTGATCATATTCTGCCCAGAAAAGAGTTGCCAGCTTATCTCTGGAGACAGGTTGATTGCTGCACCACAGATAAGCCAACAAAGCCATCGCTTTGCGGGTTGGTAAGTGAAATGATTGATCATCGCAATCAATACGCGGAACGCCCAGCCACCAGAATTTTAACATGGCGCTTTTCCTTTATTTCACCCCTCTCACCATATACGCGTCTGAACAGATGCCGGCTGATGATCGAGACGGTTTCCCCCAAAGAACCAGAGTTCCTTACAAATGGCGATTATGGAGTGTTTGAAAAAACCAATTAATTCGTGAATGGTACCGTCATTCATTTTACATCAAGACCCGGTCTTTCATCAGATTCCGTGAGCTATTTTTATTGTTTCGGCTTGTTGGTGCATGTTAACACTTATTTACTAAGCCAAAAACGAATGAAGAACACTGTGAAATGTGGAAAAGTAACGATTTTTCAACGGAATGGGAACGGCTGCCCTTTATCCTGATCATTGGAGTTCCTCGAGGCAGCAATCTGGTTCCAACATCACTGGACGAAAGAACAATGCTTAGGGAATAAGTTTCAGATTTCATTTTAGAAAGAGAGAGAGGAAATCATGGGTAAAAAATATACCCGGCGTCAGTATCTCACTATGACAGCCATGGCGATCGGTGGAGCCACCATTTTGTGCAGCGGATTGGGATTGCTTGCGATTCAACCGCCCGCCGTGGGGTACTACCGGCAAATGGCCGCCGATCGGGATCCATCGAAACCGGCTGTGCTGGTCACCTATGGCACCAAAGCTGGTTCCACCACTGGGGTTGCCCAGGCTGTTGTCGAAGCGCTGAAATCACGTAATTTTACCGTGGACATCAGTCCGGTCAACCGGGTGACGGATCTGGAAGGCTACAGCTATGTGGTCATAGGCAGCGCCATTCGAATGGGAGCGCCGTTATCAGAAGTCACTGAATTTGTGAAGCAACATCGTGATACGCTGCAGACGATCCCTACCGCATTCTTCGCGGTGTATCTGATGAATTCAGAAGACAGTCAATCCGGTCAGCAGGCTCGTCTTGCTTATCTAAATTCAATCCGGGATCTTGTTACGTTGCAGAATGAAGCGTTTTTTACTGGCGTTTTCAACCCCAAAAAAGTGTCCTTTATTGAAGCAGTTTTGGGAAAGATGATGAAATCGCCAGAGGGTGATTTCAGGGATTGGGCGGTGATCTCAAAATGGGGTCAGGAGATTTTTCTGACTCGCTGATTTTTCGTCCCTAAATGAAAGTAATGAAAATGGTATCTATCAATAAGGTCAGAGAAACCTATCACAAGTCGAGAGTAGTCATGTGGATTCTATTGAGTCTTTTTGTTCTGGTGATCGGTCTTCTGACCGGATGGTTTTTGAAAAGCCCTGGTGTACCTGATCCGATTGTTGACGAAAATGGGATGCCTGTGAAGGACAGTCTATCGGAAAAGGTGTTTGTCAACATTAACGGTGTGCGCCAGGGCATGTTTATTCAGAGCCGGGATATCTCTCAGTCGGTATTGTTATTTGTACACGGTGGCATGCCCGAATTTTTCCTGAACGAACAATATCCTGCCGGATTGGAACAGCTTTTTACCGTAGTCTGGTGGGAGCAACGCGGGTCTGGTCTTTCATTCAATCCTGATACGCCGGTAGATACATTAACTGCGGACCAGTTGATTGCCGACACACTCAGCTTGACCCGTCATCTTCAGCAGCGTTTCGGGAAAGAAAAAATTTATCTCATGGGTCATTCAGGTGGAACCTTCATTGCCCTTCAAGCAGCGGCTGAAGCACCTGAGCTTTATCACGCGTATCTCGCTGTAGAGCAAATTACCTATCAACGACAGTCTGAAGTATTGGCTTATGAACATATGCTGCAGCAATACAGAGCGAATGAGAATCATCGCATGGTAAGCCAGCTCGAGAAATTTCCGGTCACAATGAGGAGAGGTACCATGCCTGGTTACCTTGAATTACGTGATACGGCCATGCATCAGTTGGGCATTGGAACTACCCATGAAATGAAGTCTGTCTTTAAAGGGATCTTTCTGCCATCAATAACCACCAGGGTTTATACCGTCCCGGAAAAAATCAATCTGTGGCGTGCAAAATCCAAGGCTGGTGTAAGTGTGGTGTGGGAAGAAATGCAGATAACTGATCTTGCCGCGCAGGTGACAAAGCTGGAGATCCCAGTGTATTTCTTTCACGGCGTGTATGACTATACCGTTTCCTACCCTCTGGCAAAATCATATTTCGAAACCCTCGAGGCGCCGGTTAAAGGTTTTTATACCTTTTCCTTTTCTGCTCACAGCCCCATGTTTGAGGAGCCGAAAAGAATGCGACAAATTCTATCCTCGGATGTCTTGACCGGTCAGATTCGTCTTGCTGATTCACCAACAAGGGGACCAGTCAATGATGAAAACCCTCGAGTTGAAGAATGATGGACTGGCCAATCCAAATCAAGAGAATAGAACGGGGAACCGCTTGATCTACAGAAAATTAGTAAAGGAGAAAATGGAATGACCGATGGAATTAGGCATCTTCTCACGATCCAGATATCGTTTCCTGTCATCCTGGCGGTGGTGGGAATGATACTGGCTGCCATCGCCCTGCTAAAGAAAAATAACCGCTACGGACGGAAGACCAGAACACTGATGATCGTCCTACTGGTTATCCTTTTATCCGCGAGTGTGTATTTGATTTGTTCGGTATTCGCTCAATTGATACTCTAATCATCGGGCATACCGATGCTGTCTAAGGGAGGATGATGTAATCAGTGAAATTCTTCCTGGTACCTGCAAACAGCTCTTATACAGACGGAACCAGAGTTGATTACCCTGGCATACCTCAGACAATACTATTCGACCATTGGAATATTTATTGGGAATCCGGTTTTTTGAACCGGATGCTGTTTGGATGACCTTCTACTGAATGCATTGTAGATTGCATGTAAATCATTGTAAGCAAATTATTGAGGAGAAAAATGAACAAGAAATTGATCACAATCCGTATATTGATTTTTCTGGCACTGGTTTTCGGGGTGCCTTGGGCAGCAGCCCTGGCCGTATCTCCATCCGATTTGATGAGTGAGAACCCGGTCCGTGCAATGGCCATCGCCAACCTGTGTTTTGTCGGTTTTCCATGGCTGGCAAATCTGATCACTCGCCTGATCACTGGAGAGGGTTTCAAGAATTTATGGCTTTGGCCCAAATTTCGGCGCGGAGGACGGTTTTACATAGGTGCATGGTTGTTACCTTTAGTGGCAGTCGCCGTCGGTGGACTGGTTTTTTACCTGATCACTCCTGACCTGTTCGACCCAAACCTGGGTGTGCTAAAAAGCCTGGCTGCCCGGTCATCGACCACTGCATCACTGAATCCATGGGTGTTCCTGCTTACCATCATTCTGTCACTTGTTTTCATCTCTTCTCCCATTAATATGTTCGCTTCACTGGGCGAAGAGTTCGGGTGGCGGGGGTACCTTCTGCAGAAGCTGACGGATCTTTTCAGCAAACCTGATCCTACCGTTAGTCTGGAAAACCTCAATGACATATCCGCTTCTCAAACAAACGGCATTTTCTACACAGCCGCTGCGCGTAAAGCAGCCTTGTTGACCGGTTTGATCCATGGCATATGGCATATTCCGCTTATTCTGTTGACATCCAAACTGGCGCCCAGTTCAACAGTGCCCACTCTGCTGGCCTACATACTTTTTACCTGCGCCTTGAGTATTCTGCTCTCCTGGGCTGCTCTGAACAGCGGCAGCGTGTGGCCTGCAGCGCTTGGGCATGGCACAGTCAACTCCATCGCCGGTTTGCCGGGGTACTTTCTATCGGGTTCCTCTATCACGTGGATAGGCCCCGGCACAACCGGTCTGATCGGGGGAATCGGATTTGTTCTGCTGGCATTTTGGCTGATCATAAGTAAGACGCCCACAAAGAGATCGGAACAGGATGGACCTGATCAGGTAACCGACCTGGAGGGAACAAGATAATTCTCTGCACCAGGAGC